>NZ_RAWR01000370.1:0-5078 GCF_003986945.1 Corallococcus sp. AB018
CCCGGCCTCTTCGAGGGCGTGGCTGACGGCGGCACGGTGGCGGTGGTGGACGTGCGTGAGGCGCGGGCGGGAAACGCGCGTGTGACGCGGCAGTGGCCGGTGGTGGACGTGCGTTCGCGCGAGCAGCGCCGGCTGGGCCAGGTGCTCTACTTCTCCGACGTGGGCCGCACGGGCATGAGCTGCGACGCGTGCCACATCGAAGGGCACACGGGAGGTGTCTTCTTCGAGAAGACGCGCCCCATGCGCATCTACCGGTCCACGACGGCCCTGGGCAGCCGGGACACGCCGCCCTACTTCACGCCCGCGAGCACGCGCAGCCTCGCGGAGACGGCGGAGACGGTGGGCGGGCGCAACCGCTACCACAACCCGGATCCGCTGCCGTCGGAGGTGGAGGCGCTGGCGCTCTACACCTCGCTGCTGCCCACCGCGCCCAACCCGTACCGCGGCGAGGACGGCGCGCCGCTGGAGACCGTCACGCTGCCGGACGGCAGGACGGGCCATCCGGTGAAAGGCCTGGCGCTCTTTGAAGGGAAGGCCCGGTGCATGGCCTGCCACCCCACGCCCCTCTTCACCCTGGACCAGGACCCCTCGACGCGGGGCCAGTATCAGGACGTCGGCACGCCCATCGCGCTGCCGCTGCGGCTGGAGCAGCAGCAACTGGTGACGGGAGCAGCGCCGCCCTCGCTGGTGGGTACCTGGGATGTGTGGCCCCTCCTGACGAGCGCCACGGCGGGCTACGCGGTGCAGGAGGACCGGCTCGTGGTGGGCTCGCGCTTCCCGCTGCGCACGCTGCTGGAGACCCCAGGCCTGAGCCACGGCGCCGCGCAGGAACTCACCGCCGAGGAGCGCGACGACCTGCTCGCGTACCTGCTCACGCTGTGAGTAGGGTTGGCGGATGCGTCGAGTGCCAGAGTACGCTCTCTTCATCAGCGCCGCTGCCCTGCATCGAGCGTGCGAATGACACGCTCGATGCTCCTGACCCTCAGCCTCATGGGACTGAGTGCCTGTCAGGGAGGACTCTTCTCCAGTGCGAAGCATGGTGCCGACGCTCAGGCCGCCACCTGCCCGAAACATGAACCGGCAGCCGCGCGGGCGGAGTTCCAGCATGCGGGCTTCGACGGACAAACCCTGTCAGGGCGCCTGTTGCTGGGGACCTCGAGTGGAAGTCTGTGCCTGGACCGACGTCTCATCGAGAGCCACACGCTGACGGTGGAGCAGGTCCTGGACTGTGCCAGCGGGCAGCCCCTGCCGTTCCTCGTCGTCGACGTCCGGACGGCACCGCGCCGGGAAGAGGACATCCTCCTCCTCGGGCCAGGCCAGTGGTACGGGCGGGATGTGTCCGTCCCCCTCTTCCCTCAGTCCTCGACCGGGCAGCCCGGACCTGAGTGCGTCGATGTGGAGCTGTCCGTCCACGCACTGGATGCCGCCAACATCGCGAAGCCGAGGCTGCGCGTGACGCGCGCCCCGGCTCCCGAGCGGGAGCCTCCACCCTTGAAGCCCGCGCCCTAACGCGCGGTCCCGGAGTGGAAGGGGAACAGCACCGCGGCGCGGACCCGCGTGCGCATCGTTTCGGCGATCAGGGGCCACCCGAACGCCGCGAACGTGAGCACGGCCATCATCCCACTGAACATCCACAGCCCCATCATCACCGCGATGCCCAGGTGCAGGCTCATCGTCAGCGCCACCCAGAGCCCCCGCGTGCGCCGGGGCCAGACGCAGAACGCGTAGCCCACCTCCACCACCAGCGTGCCCCACGTGGCCAGCTTCACCATCCACGGCACCGTCGCGAGCCACGCGAAGTCGAACTGGCCGTACTGGGGCTGCATCAGCACCTCCCAGAGCGCCGTCCCGTCCCGCCACACGGGCCCCAGCATCTTCTCCAGACCCGTGGTCAGGTAGATGAGACACAGGTGCACCTGCAACACGCGCAGCGACAGCGTCGCCAGCGCGGACGGCGCGCCGGAGAGCCTGCCCGCCCGCACGTCCAGGGAGTACGCCGTGCCCACCGGCATCACCGCGCAATAGAACAGGCTGATGTGCGCGAAGGTCTCCACGCCGTAGGAGAAGAAGCTGATGCTGTTGAGCAGCACCGTGTGGAGGATCCACGCCACCACCGACGACAGCCGCGTGTGCAGGCCCAGCAGCAGCCCCAGCAGCGCCACCACGTAGACGAACGTCATGCCCTGGATGCTGGCCGCCTGCGAGAAGCCCAGCGGCGCCAGCGCGGCCACCACCGCGTCCACCCGGGGCACGGAAGGGGATGCCATCGCCTCGGAGACGCTCCAGGGCACCCAGCCCTGGTTGCCCAACAGCTCCGGCAGGATCTCCGACAGGCTCCATGCCTGGATGAGCAGCAGCGCCGCCACGCCGATGCGCAACACGCCCAGCGGCTGCGGAGAAGAGGGCTCGCCGACGAACGCCGCCAGCCTGGCACCCACGGCGGACTTCCAGGTCCGGGCGCTCATGGCGTCACCTCACCGGTGGACACGGCCGCGGGCACGCGCCGCTGGAACTCCGCACGGTAGGCCTCCGTCCAGAGCGGCTGCGACCCTTGCAGGTGTCCCTCCATGCTGGGCAGCTGGAGCGACTCCACGCGCACCGTGACGGCTCTCGCGTCCGGATGCCGGCCGAACATCGCCGCCGCCCACGCGCGGGCCAGCGCGTCCCGGCTCTCCTCCAGGCTGAAGCGCAGGTTCATGGAATGGATGCGCACGCTCACGGCGCCGTTGTCGGACCGGAAGTCGTCGTGCAGCCGGTCGCCGGACGCACCTTCCAGGTCGAAGGAGACACGCACCGCCGGGCTCACCCCGGGGGCGAAGAAACTGAAGCCACTGCTCGAGCCCGTCCAATGCCCATAGGCCTGGGCCCAGGTCCGCCCGGTGTCTGTCAGCGGGAGCAGGGGCACGTGCAGCGCGCCACGGGCCACCATCAGCAGGTGCAGCACGGCGAGGCCGGTCAACAACCCGTGCCGGGGAGTCAACGTGTGTCGCATGGGGGCTCCAGACCGAGCGCCGGAGGGGGCACCTCCGGCGTCGGGTCCGTCTTGAATGGACCGCTACATCACTTCAGGGGGTTGTGACGTCAGCTGGCGTCAGTTGCAGTTGCCCGAGATGCTGCCGCCGCCGATGAAGAGGCCCAGCAGGTTGCCCGTGGTGTTGCCGATGATGTTGCCGCCACCGAGGATGTTGCTGAGGATGCCGCAGTTGCCGTTGCCGCTGCCGGAACCCCCCGCCAGGGGGCCCGTCTTCGACACCAGCACGACCTCCTCCATCGACACCGCCATGCGCGGATCATGGCTCTTCACCTCACGGTTGTGAGCCATCGCGCCCGTCGCACCCAGCGCCAGCACGAACATCGCCACGGTCCCGCCCAGCTTCACGTGCGTCTTCTTCATGGTCTTGCTCCTTGGGGATTGGTTGGACAGCGAGGGCAATGTCTTTCCCCTCCCCGAAATCGGAACCATCCCGGGAATACCAGGATTCTGTTGGGGGCTGATTCCAGGCGGGATGTGGACATTCCAGTCTGGTTGGCGGCGAGCTTTTCTCTGTCGGCGCGAAAAGGCGGGAGGGGTGTCGGGGCCTTCACGTGGAGCCGGCACTCGGGTCGCTTGCGTTGGAAGGGGGGGCTGAGGTCTACAATCCAACGAATGCGTTCCTCCCCCCGGGTCGCCTGGCTCCTGCTTCCAACGTTGTGGCTGTCGTGCACCGACGCGGGGCTCTATTCGATTGATGACCGCGCGGGCGGTACACGCGACCGCGCCAACTTCGAGGGAGACCTCTGCGTCCCCGAGGCCACGGGCGACGCGTTCCCCGTGAAGGTCATCTTCGCGCTTCAGGGCGGCACCGGCGTGGAGCCGGAGGTGGTGGGCTCCGCGGTGGACGGGCTCACCACGCTCACCTCGCGCTTCACCGGCCCTCAGGTGCGCTTCGGGCTCGTGGCCTTCCACTCGGTGGCCACCGGCCTGCAAGGCAGCTTCACGGACGCCGCCTCCTTCCAGTCCGTCCTGCCTCGCTACGCCAGCTACCAGCAGCAGGGCCCCATCAGCATCCGCTCCGCGCTGCGGCTGTCCAAGAGCCTGATGTCCGGCGACATGCAGGCCGCCTGCAAGGGCGAGGTCGCGCGCTCGCGCTACGTGGTCGCGCCCGTCATCCGCAGCTCCGACGTGAGCTGTGACAACCCGGCCTACAACATCGGCATCGACAGCCGGTGCACCGCGCTGGCCCAGGCCGCCGGCTGCAACGCGACCCCGGAAGCCCAGGCCCAGTGCAACGCCTCGTGCAGCCAGTGCGAACTGACCGCAGTGGTGGGCGAGCTCAAGGGCCTGGTGGAGCAGCTGGGCGCGGGCGGCGTCAGCGTCCAGCCCGTCTACGTCCGCGGCCAGACGCCGGACCCCGTCACCCGCCTCCAGGTGGCCGCCATCGCGAACGCGGGCGGCAGCGTGCCCGTGGAGACCGACTTCGTGGGCCTGCCCAACGCGCTCGCGCGGCTGGACTACGGCGCGCTCGACAACGCGCTCAAGCTCAAGCGCTTCCTCGCCTTCAACCGCAACGTGCAGGTGCGCAACGGCCAGATGCTCGTCGACAGCGACGGCGATGGCGTGTCGGACGACGACGAGCGCGCCCTGGGCCTGGACCCCACCTCCCCCGACACCGACCAGGACGGGCTCATGGACGGCGTGGAGCTGCGCATGGGCCTGGACCCGCTCGCCGTGGACATCATCAACGGCTGCAGCGTGACGCAGGACACGGACGGCGACCGGCTCAACGACTGCGAGGAGCGCGTGCTCGGCAGCGACCCCTGCGTGGGCGACACGGACGGCGACGGCCTGCCGGACCTGGTGGAGGCCCTGTCGCGGACGAACCCGCTCATCGCCGAGGACCTGCTCGACACCGACCGCGACGGCGTCTCCAACGTGGCGGAGGTGGAGGCCCACACCGACCCGCTCAGCGCCGACCTCGACTTCCACCGCGAGCGCGGCTACGGCTACTCCATCGTCCCGCTGCCGCCCACCGCCACCAGCGACCGCGCCTGCTACCGCACCCGCGTGGAGAACGTCTCCCTGGTCCCCACCCTGGAGC
>NZ_RAWR01000371.1:0-4982 GCF_003986945.1 Corallococcus sp. AB018
GCGGCGGCCGGGTCCAGGTCCTTGAGGTTCTTCACGACGGTGCGGCCCTGCGCGTCCACCACCTTGAAGTTGGTGTCCGCGTCCTCCAGCTCCGCCGTCTCCTCGTAGAGGCGCGCGAACGCCCGCGCCACGGAGGTGCGCCCTGCCACGTTGGCCACGATGCGGCACTTGGACAGGGCCCGCAGCTCGTCCAGCACCCGGACGTTGAGCGGGTCCGACATGGCGACCACCAGCGTCTTGCCGTCGTCGCGCAGTTGCAGCGGGACGACAGAGAAGTCGCGGGCCGTCTGCGCCGGAATCTTGGCCTTCACGTGCGGCGGCACCATCTGCACGGAGTCCAGGTTCACCGCCGGCATGCCCAGCTGCTTCGACAAGGCGCGCACGAGGATGTCCTCGGAGACGAGGTTCATCCGGACGAGGATCTCGCCCAGCTTCCCGCCCCACTTGGCCTGCTCGGCGAGCGCCGCCTTGAGCTGGCTCTCCTGCAGGACGTTCGCCTTGATCAGCAGTTCTCCAAGCTTGATCTGTGCCATGTCGTGCGCGCCATAGTACCCGGTTTGCGCCGGGACGCTGCCTTTCGACGCCTGGAAGCTCAGGAACCCGGCGCGGGGGGCGGCTGGGACACCGCCCCCTCCGAGCGGACCTCCTGGCCCCGCGCATCGACGTCCACCACCTTCGCCCCCTGGGGCGCGCCCAGTTCGTAGAGCGTCAGGTCCGGGCGGCCGTTGAGGCGGATGTCCGTGTACTTCAGGTCCAGCTTCGTGTCCGCCGTGGCGGCGATGAGGTGCACCTTGCCCGGGAAGAATTGGTCGCCCCGCTGCTGGAAGTCCTCGAACGCCAGGTCGTAGCCCGGCACGCCCCGGACCTCGCTCTTCACCACGCGCAGGTGCTTGGGATCCACGCGCAGTGTCTGCGTCGCGGGCCCCCGCTGGAGCTTGAGCACGTACACCCGCTCCTTCTCGTCCAGCTCCAGGGTCATGGACTCCGGCGGCAGGAGGGGGACCTGCCCCAGCATCACCGCCACCAGCTCCTCGCTCGGCAGGACGACAGGAAGGAAGCGGGACACGTTCTCCGCGCTCGCCGGGCCCTGGAGGTACGTGTTCTCCCCCGCCTGGTAGACGCCAAAGCGTTCGCCGTCGGAGACGAGCGAGGCCACCGGGCGGTTGAAGAAGTCGTACGTCTCCAGGTGGATGAGGGCCGGACGGGTGATGGAGAGATACGTGGAGAGCGTTCCACTGCCCTGGGGCGAGTCCACGTGCAGCTTGGCGTCACCCTCCAGGGTCACCACCTTCGCCTGCCGCTCGCGCACGTGCTGGTAGAGCGTCTGGGCGTCCTCGATGCGGCCCTCCGGACCGAACTCGAGACGTTTGGGGCAGGCCGAACAGAGGAGGGCCAGGAAGATTGCGGCGGCTGCGCGGTTCATATGTCCTAGTGTGAGCCAGGGCCGCCTGCCCGGTCATCCATCATGAGCCTGAACGATCTACTTCATTACCTTCGCCTGGGCGGCGTCACCCTCGCCCTCCTCCTGGGCGCCTCCGTGGTGGCCCTGGGCGTGGCCATCGAGCGGCTCATCGCCCTCTGGGGCGTGAGCGAGCGCTCCCGCAACCTGGGCGAAATCGTCCAGAAGCACCTCCTCCGGGGTGACGTGGCCGCCGCCCGCACCGCCGCCGAGCGCTCCGACGCCGTGGCGGCCGACATCTTCCTCGCCGGGTTCGACCGCTGGGAGCGCTCCCGCTCCTCCGGTGGCAACGGCATCGAGTCCGCCGTGGAGCGCGAGCGCGCCCAGGTGGGGCTCAAGCTGCGGCGCAACCTGTGGCTGCTCGCCACCATCGGTTCGACGACGCCCTTCGTGGGCCTCTTCGGCACCGTGGCCGGCATCATGCGCTCCTTCAAGGACCTGGGCGTGGACGTGGAGGCCGGCGGTACCGGCGGCTCCGCGGCCGTGATGACGGGCATCTCCGAAGCGCTCGTCGCCACCGCCGTGGGCATCCTCGTCGCCGTGCAGGCGATGGTCTTCTACAACTACTTCCAGGCCCGGCTGTCCCGCGTGCTGGTGGAGCTGCGCCTGTTGGGCGACGAGTTCGCGGAGGTGCTCAAGGAGCGCTCGGCCGGCGGCCCGCTGCCGGACACCACGCCGCCCCCGCGCGAAAGCACCACGCCCCCGGCGTCCCGCCCGGATCCGCAGCCCGCCTCGTAAGGAGACACGCCCACCATGGCCATGGGAAAGACGCCCGGCTCGGGCGATGACGAGGTGGAGGGCGCGGGCTTCGCGGAGATCAACATCACGCCGCTGACGGACGTGATGCTCGTGCTGCTCATCATCTTCATGGTGACCAGCTCGGTCATCACCCAGCAGGGCCCGGGCGGCGGCGCGAAGGCGGGCCTCAAGGTGAACCTGCCCAAGGGCGGCGCCGCGGACGTCACCGCGCGCACCACGGACCTGTCCGTGGCGGTGCTGGCGGACGGACGCTTCGTGCTCGCGGGCAACGTCGTCGCGGAGGCGGAGCTGAAGCAGGCCTTCGACAACGCGAAGAACCAGAACCCCGACACCGTGGTGATTGTCCAGGCGGACGAAGGCGTCCCCCACGGCACCGTGGTGCAGGTGATGGAGCTGGCGAAGAAGGCCGGCCTCGCGCAGCTCGCCATCGGCGTGCGCGAAGGCGACTAAGGCTCAGGCCCGAAAAGGAAAAGGCCCCCCGGCGCGTCACGTGCCGGAGGGCCTTCTTCATTTCAGGACTTCAGATTCTGCTTCAGACGCCGCCGAACGCCGCGTCGGTGATGTCCATCGGGGACGTGTCCTCGGTGGCGATGAGGCGCGCGGCGTACTCCACGTTGGGCAGCACGTTGCGCGCGTACCACAGGGCGCTGAACTTCTTGCCCTCGTAGAACGCCTTGTCCGGGTGGTCGGCGGCCACGTTGGCGGCGGCCTTCTCCGCGATGACGGCCGCGTCCAGCAGCAGCCAGCCCACGGCGACCTCCGACATCATGTTGAGGAAGCGGTTGGCGGACAGGGGGATGAGCGGGAAGCGGCCCGCGTCCTGCGACCAGCCGAACAGCGCCATCGCGCTGGACATCAGGCCTTCCTGCGCGCCAGCCAGCGTCTTCACGGCCTCGCCCAGCACCGGGTGCTCGCGGTGCGCTTCCACGAAGCTGCCGACATCGCCCATGAACTGCTGGAAGTGCGCGCCGCCCGCCTGGCCCATCTTGCGGCCCACCAGGTCCATGGCCTGGATGTGGTTGGTGCCCTCGTAGACGGAGAAGATCTTCGAGTCGCGCGTGTACTGCTCCACCGGATAGTCCTGGATGTAGCCGGCGCCGCCGTACACCTGGATGGCCTGCGCGCAGAGGCGGAAGGCCTGGTCGGAGCCGTAGGACTTCACCAGCGGCGTCAGCACCTCCACCTGACCCTTGTGGTAGGTGGCCGCGTCGTCGTCCTTGCCCGCCAGCTGCTTCGCCTTGTCCAGGTGCATGGCCAGCTTGATGACCAGCGCGCGGATGCCTTCCACGTGCGCCTTGATGTCCAGCAGCATGCGGCGGACGTCCGGGTGCTCGATGATGGAGGCGCGCGGCGCGGACGGGTCCTTCCACTTGGTGAAGTGGGAGCCCTGCTTGCGGTCCTTCGCGTAGTCCAGCGCGTTGTAGTACGCGGCCGACGCTAGGCTCACGCCCTGGATGCCCACGGCGATGCGCGCGCCGTTCATCATCTTGAACATCTGGCTCATGCCCACGTGCTCGACCGTGCCCACGAGCTCGCCCAGACAGCCGTCGTTCTCACCGAAGTTGAGGACACAGGTGGCGGAGCCGTTGATGCCCATCTTGTGCTCGATGGACCCCACGGTGACGTCGTTGGCCTGGCCGGAGGAACCGTCCGCGTTGATGCGCAGCTTGGGGACGATGAACAGCGACAGGCCCTTGGTGCCCACCGGCGCGCCGTCAATGCGCGCGAGCACCAGGTGGATGATGTTCCCGGCCATGTCATGGTCGCCGCCGGAGATGAAGATCTTCGTGCCCTTGATGCTGTAGGTGCCGTCCCCGTTGCGCTTCGCGGTGGACTTGGCCGCGCCCACGTCGGAGCCGGCGTGCGGCTCCGTGAGGCACATGGTGCCGCCCCAGGTGCCGTTGAGCATGCGCTCCACGAACTGCTTCTGCTGCTCGGGCGTGCCGCACTCCGCGACAACTTCCGCCGCGCCGAAGGCCAGGCCCGGGTACATGTTGAACGCGGTGTTGGCGCCGGAGAGGATCTCCTCCACCGTCACCTGGAGCATCATCGGCGCGCCCTGGCCGCCGTGGTCGGGGCTCACCGCCACCGTCTTGAAGCCCTGCTCGTAGAGCTTGTTCCACGCGTCCTTGAAGCCCTTGGGCGTGAAGACCGAGCCGTTCTCCAACCGGCAGCCCTCACGGTCACCCACCGAGTTGAGGGGCCCCAGCACCTCGCGCGCGAAGCGGTACGTCTCCGTGAGGACCGCCTTCGCCTCGTCCGGGCCCCAGGCGTCATAGGGGGCCGTGCCCGCCACCTGGCCGAAGCCGAACTGCTCGAACAGCGTGAAGAAGATCTCTCGAAGGTCGGTCTTGTAGGTGTTGATGCCGGCGGACATGGCCACTCCTGCGTAGGGGCTCGCTGCCTGCCTGCTTCCCGCAGGGCGGGAAAAAGTAAGGGTCAGCGGCCCATGTGACGCAGGAAGTGTGGCGTCGACTGATTTTTGAGTCAACCCAAGATGACACCCCGCGTTGACGAGCGGTCGAAGCCGCCCTTCTGGAACGCGGGAATTCGCCTTGGAACGCCCCTGGAAAGCCTACTTCTTGGCCTTCTTCGCGGCCGGGAGGGACGCCGTCTTGGCGGCGGGCTTCTCCCGGGGCGCGGTCTTCTTGGACGAGGCGCCGTTGCGGGGCTCGTCCGTCTCCTCGTCGTCGTCCTCGTCGTCCTCGTCCCGGTCGCGTTCCGGGGCGGCGGGCGCCGGGGCGCTGGTGGCGGCCTCCGGGGT
>NZ_RAWR01000372.1:0-4906 GCF_003986945.1 Corallococcus sp. AB018
CTCAAGGGGGGGCATGGGACATGGGGAGGGCACGGGCTTTGGGCTGAGCGCGCGTCCGGCCGGCGCCTTCGTCATCCGCGGAGACAGGGTGTCGTGGCTGCCTGTCGTGGAGCCCACGCGCATCATCCTCGGCCTGCAGGTGCTGGCTGGCATCGCCCTGCTCGTCCACTCACTCACGCGGCAGCGTGGCCATGACCGTCACGTTTTCGCTGCCTAGAGAGGACATCACATCGCTGGCCGGACGCCGCCTACCAACAGCTCTCCCAAACCGTCAGGAACAAGCGAGCGGGAGTCGGGTCACGTGCCCTGGAATCGAAGCGCGACTTCCTTCAGGTGTGTTCGGCACATGAAGAGATAGGCCGTCCACACATCGCCCCAACTGGCATCCGTCACATCAGAGGGAGAGAGCTGCAGCAGCAGTTCCATCAGCTCCCCACAAACGGTGCATCGTGGTGTCTGGTCTGGGCCGTTCACCCAATTGGGATATCCGCCGAGCACGACCCCTCTGTTGCGTGAGTGGGGTTTCTCGCGGGCGTGGGTTAGCTCACTGGCGACTCGAGCCACCACGTGCCAGTTCTCCCACGCCTGCCGAGCACCGGAGTTTCCGGGGACTCGGTCCCAGAGCGGGGGACAGTGCACCTCGAACCCAACGTCATCAGGGAGCGATTGTTCGAGTCGTGGGGTCACGAATCGAGGCTCGAACTCTTGCCAGTGGTAGCCTTTGGAGGCATCCGGCTCCAGTCGGAGTTCGCATGCCTGGGAAGGCGAGAGCGACGGGTACGCCATCACCCGAAATCCTTCCCGCTCCTTGATTCCGTCCCGCGGCTTTTTGGGGTGCAGCGGGCCGCAGTCCCAGCAGTAGAAGAACGTGAAGAAGGCGATGCCGAGCGTGGGCGAGTGCCGAGCGTCTCGTACATGGTTCACCTGCGCAACGAAGCTCAGGAGATGGCCGCGGTCACAGATGGGCCACCGTTCGCCACCGCGCCCCGTGGGCACGCCACCGAAGCGCGTGGCAAGCAGCGAGTCGTCGCGGGAGGAAGCTCCCGGCACCAGCATCGTGCGCTGGCGAATCAACGGACGTAGCCATCGACCGACCTCGTCCGCGCTGAGGGCATCGATTTTGTCGCTCCGGGCCTTGGACATGGGCGGTGAACGTAGCCTGCCGGGCAGACGGAGCGAAGGCGCGCGGGCAATTGCATCCAGCCCCAACCGTGAGTCGCGGACGGACATCCACTCGCTTCTAGCGCAGCGCCGCGAGGGCCGCGCCGACCTTCGCCACCGTCACCGACACGGGCGTCGTCACCTCCGGAGCGAAGATGGCCACGCGGAGCTCCTCGAAGGCCCACCGCAGCTCCTGCGCCGCCTCCTGGTCACGCGCGGTGGTGGACCTGGCGAGGAAGGTCTCCCACAGGGGGAGGAAGGGCGCGGCCTTGCCTGCGTCCTTGGCGGGGTTCGCCACCGCACGCGCCAGCCGTGCCTGGGCCGCGCGGAGGTAGCGCGAGTAGTGCAGCAGTCGTACGAGGGGAATCCACTCGATGAGGTTCGCGGGGAACAACTGCCCGAGCTGCGAGCGGATGTCCCGCACGGCCGCCGCGCCGCTCGGCCCCTTGGAGGCCGCCTTGAGTGCGGCGAGCGTCGCAGCGAGCTCCGAGGAGGTGACGACGACGGCGTTCGCCCAGTCACGGGCCTCACGCTCGATGCGCGGTGAGCCCTCTTGGACCAGCGCCTCGAAGGCTGCCTTCGTGCGGGGCAGTGGCGCACCCGGTGCGAGCTTGAACGCATCGTCGACGCTGCGTGCGAGGACGAGCGCCTTGAAGGCGTCAGCCTTGCCCCGCGCGGGCGGCGCGCCGTCCAGGGTCGGGAAGGGGAGCGGCATGCGCGCGGCGCTGACGGCCACGTGTCCGCGCGCGGCGAGCATCAGGAGCCGGCGGACCCCCGTTCGCGTGGCCGCGTCGGCGGCGGCGGAGGTCTCGAGCAGCACCAGGTCCACGGCAGCGCCCCGGTCGACGAGCGCGGGATAGCTGCGGACCTCGAGCCCACCGATCCGCCGGGTAACAAAGGGGGGCAGCTCGCCGAAGGTCCAGGCCGTCAGCCCCTTGCGCTCCCAGTCCGCAGTCGGTGCCACGCTGCGCAGCGCCGCCCGTGCATGTCCCCCGTGCTGCTCGAGCAGCGCGTCGGCGTCGCGGCTGCGTGCGAGCTCCTTTCCCCGCTCGTCGAGCACCCGGAGCGTGATGCGCAGGTACGGTGGCACGGCATCCGCCCGGAAGGACTCCTCGGGCACGTCCACGCCGCACAGCCGTGACACCGCACGCGCGAGCGCGGGAATCATCGGCCCGCGGAAGGGCACCAGTTCCTTTTCGAGGCGGTCGACCAGGGCCGGCACCGGCCCCAGTTGCTTGCGCAGGGCGCGGGGAACCTGATCGAGCAGGGCGGTGAGCTTCTCCCTCTGCCACCCGGGGATGGTCCAGTCGAGCTCACCTGGGACGAGCTGCGCGAGCAGCAGCAGCGGCACGCTCAGGGTGATGCCGTCGTCATCGGCCGAGGGGTCGAAGGTGTACGTCACCGGTACGGACGCGCCGTGCAGGGTGATGGAGTCCGGGTAGTGCGCCGGGGACAGGCCCGGGTCGTGCGAGAGGGCATCCTCCATCGAGAGGATGAGCACGTCGGGGTCGGCCGCCTCGGCCTTGCGGCGCCAGGCCTCGAAGCCCGCTCCGTCCGTCACGTCCGCCGGGACGCGCTGGTCGAAGAACGTCAGCAGCGCCTCGCTGTCGAGCAGCTCGCTGCGCCGGGCCTTGTCCCGCAGGCGCGCCACGCGATCGAGCACCTCTTGGTTCTCCTCCTGGAACGCCCCCCGGGTGCGGTACTCGCCGCGCACCAGGGCATGCTCGAGGAACATCAGCCGTGCCCGGGCGGGGTCCATGCTGGACAGGGACACGGGGCGCTCCTTGAAGACCTGCAGCCCGAAGAGGGTCGCGTTCTCCTTCACGATGGCGCGCGCGGACTTCTCCGACCAGTGCGGTTCGGAGTAGCTGCGCTTGAGCAGGTGGGGGGCCGCCGACGCGAGCCACTCCGGTTCGAGCTTCGCCACCGTGCGCGCGAACAGCTGGGTCGTCTCCACGAGCTCGAACGCCATCGCCCAGGCAGGGGGCTTCTTCGAGAGCGCCGACGAGGGATGGACCATGAAGCGCGTCTGCTTCGCGCCCGTGTAGTGGCGCTGCTCCGGATTCCACTGGCCGATGCGGGACAGCAGCCCGGTGAGGAGCGCCTGGTGCAGGACGTCCCCGCGCGCCGGGGCGCCCCGGCCCTTGCGAGGCAGGCGCAGCTCGCGGACGGTCTCCTCGAGCTGGCGCTGGACGTCTCGCCACTCGCGCACCCGCAGGAAGGACAGGAAGTTGTCCCGGCACACGCGCCGCAGATGGGACGTCCCGCGCTCCTCGGCCTCGCGCACGAACGCCCACAGCTTGAGCAGCCCCGTGAAGTCCGAGTGCTCGTCACGGAAGCGCCGGTGCAGCTCGTCCGCCTTCTGCGCGAGCTCCCGTGGCCGCTCGCGCGGGTCCTGCAGGTTGAGCGCCGCGGCGACGATGAGCACCTCGTCCACGCACCCGTACTCGGCGCCGGCGAGAATCATCCGCGCGATGCGCGGGTCCACCGGGAAGCGCGCGAGCTGGTGCCCGAGCGGCGTCAAGGTGCGCTCCTTGCCCTCGATGGCCCCGAGCTCCTCGAGCACCCGCCAGCCCTCGGCGATGGCCCTCGGCTGGGGCGGGTCGAGGAAGGGGAAGTCCTCGACGTCACCGAGGCCGAGGGACTTCATCCGCAGGATGACCCCCGCGAGCCCGGTGCGTTTGATCTCCGGGTCGGTGAAGGCGGGCCGCGTGGTGAAGCTCACCTCGTCGTAGAGGCGCACGCAGATGCCCTCTCGCACGCGGCCGCAGCGCCCCTTGCGCTGGTCGGCGCTGGCCTGGGAGACCGGCTCGATTTGCAGGCGAGTGGTGCCCGAGCGTGGGTCGTAGCGCGACAGGCGCGCCACCCCCGTGTCCACGACGTACACGATGCCCGGGATGGTGATCGACGTCTCCGCGACGTTGGTGGCGAGGATGACCCGTCGCTGGGGGATGGTGGCGAAGACGCGCGACTGCTCGGAGGCCGACAGGCGCGAATACAGGGGCTGCACCACTGTGCCGCGGAGCTCGCGCGCGTTCAGGGCATTCTCGGCCTCGCGGATCTCCCGCTCGCCAGGGAGGAACACGAGCACGTCCCCGTCCGGGTCGAGCGAGAGCACGTTCGCCACCGAATCGGCGACGGAGTCGGCGAGCTCGTCGTCCTCGGGGGGCGGCTCATAGAGCACGTCCACCGGAAAGGTACGGCCCTCCACCTGGATGACGGGAGCGCCCCCGAAGAACTGTGAGAAGCGCTCGGTCTCGATGGTGGCCGAGCTCACCACCACCTTGAGGTCGGGGCGTCTGGGGAGGATGCGCCTGAGCCACCCGAGCAGGAAGTCGATGGTGAGGCTGCGCTCGTGGGCCTCGTCGAGCACGATGGTGTCGTAGCGGCTCAGCAGCGGGTCGCTGTGGATCTGCGCGAGCAGCACGCCGTCGGTCATGAACTTCACGGCCGTCCGCCGGGTCGAGCGGTCCTCGAAGCGGATCTGATAGCCGACGTCCGTACCCAGCTCCGTGCCGAGCTCGCGAGCCACGCGCGCCGCCACGCTCGTCGCGGCGATACGCCGGGGCTGGGTGACGCCAATCTGGCGCGGGCGGCCGCGCCCCATGGCGAGCAGGATCTTCGGCAGCTGCGTCGTCTTCCCCGAGCCGGTGGCCCCCGCGACGATGACCACCTGATGGGCGGAGATGGCCGCGGTGATGTCCTCCACCCGGCTCGAGATGGGGAGCTCGGGGGGGAAGCGCAG
>NZ_RAWR01000373.1:0-4867 GCF_003986945.1 Corallococcus sp. AB018
GCCGAGCTGGAGGTGGTGGGCGTCAACCCGCTGCGGCTCGAGGAAGCTCCCGAGGTCGAGGAAGACTGGGGGGAGTAGCCCCGCGCCATGCGCAAGGTCGACCTCGTCTATACGCGCGTGCGCACCGAGGAGAAGCTCCTCCTCGAGGCGCTGCGCAGGCGCGACTGCGCCGTCAACCTGGTGCAGGACTCCGGGATGGTGCTGTCCATGGACCGGCAGCGCGTCACCGAGGCCGACACCGTGTTGATGCGCAGCATGTCCTTCACGCGTGCGCGCTACCTGGCCACGTTCCTGGAGATGAAGGGGCTGCGCGTGCTCAACAGCGCGAGGACCATCTCACTGTGTGGGGACAAGGCGCTCACCAGCGCCGCGCTGGCCGCGAAGGGCGTGCCCATGCCGTGGTCCTTCGTGGCCTTCGACGAGGACGCGTGCCTGGAGGCGATTGAGAAGAAGGGCTACCCGGTGGTGACCAAGCCCGTGCTGGGCAGCTGGGGCCGGATGGTGGCCCGGTTGGATTCGCGCTCCGCGGCGGAAGGCGTGCTGTCCACGCGCTTCGGCACCGGCGGCGCGCAGGACCACGTGGCGCTGGTGCAGGAGTACGTGGACAAGCCGGGCTACGACCTGCGCGTCTACGTCATCGGCCGCGCGGTGGGGGGCCTCAGGCGGCGCTCAGAGCATTGGATCACCAACACCGCGCGAGGCGCCGTGCCGGAGCGCTACGAGGTGCCGGTGGTGCACGCGAAGCTGGCGGAGGCCGCGGCGGAGGCGGTGGGCGGGGACATGGTGGCGGTGGACCTGCTGGAGACGCGCGGCGGCGACATCTACGTCAACGAAATCAACCACTGCGTGGAGTTCGCGCGCAGCATCGACGAGACGGGCGTCCCGCTGCCGGACCTCATCGCGGAGTACGTCGCGTCCGGAGCCGGAGGAGCCCGGCGATGAGCGTGCGCGTGGCGGTGCTGGGAGCCGCGGGCTACACCGGCGGCGAGGTGCTGCGCCTGTTGCTCGCGCACCCGGCCGTGGAGGTGGTGCAGGCCACCTCCGGCCAGTTCGCCGGCAAGCGCCTGGACTTCCCGCATCCGCACCTGCGCGGGGTGGGGACGCTGCGCTACACGCCGCATGACGCGCTGGAGCCATGCGACGTGCTGGTGAGCTGCATGCCGCAAGGCGAGCTGCTCCAGCGCTGGCCGAAGGTGTCGCGGCTGGCGGAGCGGGTGGTGGACCTGAGCGCGGACTTCCGCCTGGACGCCGCGGGGCACGCGCGCTGGTACGGCAAGCACCCGCGCCCGGATGACGTGCCCGCGTTCGTCTACGGGCTTCCGGAGTGGATGGGCGAGGCGCTGACGAACGCGCGCCACGTCGCGGTGCCCGGCTGCATGGCTCACGCGGGACTCCTGGCACTGCTGCCGCTGCTGCACGCGGGGCTCGTGCGTCCGGACGTGCTGGTGGTGGACGCGAAGACGGGTTCGTCTGGAGGCGGCTCCACGCCAGACCGCTCCTCGCACCACCCGGAGCGGGCGAACGCGCTGCGCTGCTACAAGCCGGTGGGTCACCGGCACACGGGCGAGTTGGAGGGCGTGGTGGCGCGCGTCACCGGACAGCAGCCCACCATCCACTTCAGCGCCACGGCGGTGCCGGGAGTGCGCGGCATCCTCGCGACGGTGCACGCGTTCGCGGCGCGACCGGTGGAGGAGTCGGAGGTGGTGCGCGCCATCGCCACGCGCTACCGCGAGAAGCCCTTCGTGCGGCTGCTGCGCCCCAGTGCGTCGCTCTCTCCGTTCCCGGAGCCCGGGCCGCTCCTGGGCACGAACCACTGTGACTTGTCGGTGGACGTGGACGCGGAGCGGGGCCGCATCGTGGTGAACGCGGCCATCGACAACCTGGTGAAAGGTGCCGCCGGCACGGCGGTGCATGCGCTGAACCTGATGCTGGGCCGCCCGGAGACGGAAGGGCTGGGCTTCCGGGGCCTGCATCCGCTCTAGACCGCTGTCTGACTCCCGCTTTTTGACTCCGAGGAGCCTCACCCCATGAGCATCCTGAGCACGAAATCGAAGGCGGACGCGTCACTGTCCCCCGGCGCGGCGTTCGCGGCGGCGGTCCAGAAGCACGGCACGCAGGCGCACGTGGACTACGACAACTCCATCGTGGACGCATTCCCCGGCTTCAAGCGCCGTCCGCGCATCGCGGTGCGCGGCATGTTCAAGACGGCCAAGGCCGAGCGCGATCCGGTGCCCTTCTGGTACGAGACGCACCCCCAGGCGAAGCCCACCGGACCGGTGCAGGACGTGGACCTGCGCCCGGAAGCGGGCTTCGAGTTCCACCAGGACACGCAGGCGCTCAAGCCCACGCGCGCGTGGATTCAAGTGCCGCGCAACCTGCTGGAGGATTCCCAGTCGCTGGCGCAGTTCATCGACTTCCGGCTGCTGGTGCGGCTGAACACGGCGGAGAACCAGGCGCTGTGCATCGGCAAGGGCGGGGACGGCGTGCGCGGCCTCCTGCACACGCCGGGCATCGTGCGGCTGCCGGCGAAGAAGAACGCGGTGGCCTCGCTGCTCAACGCCTGCGCGCAGGTGGAGCAGATGGGCGGGTCCGCGGACGGCATCGTCATCAACTCGTTGGACTTCTACGAGCACCTGGTGGGCCAGCAGTCGCTCCTGTCGGACCTGGCCGCCATGGGCATCCGCCTGTGCCGCACGCGCATGGTGAACCCGGGCACCATCATCGTCGGGGACTTCACCGCCGCGGCGACGCTGTATGACAGCCAGCGCTCGGTCATCCGGTTCGCGGAGCCGCCGCCGGGCATCTTCCCGCGCGAGGGACTGGCCGCCTACGGCGAGGTCTACACGACGCTCGCGGTGCACCTGCCCACCCACTTCTTCGTGGCGTCGCTGACCTGATGGCCTCCGCGAGCGCGAAGGGCGAGGGCGCGCAGCTCACGGTCCTCTACATCACCGGCTGGTGCCGCAGCGGCAGCACCATCCTGGGCAACGTCCTCAACGAGGTGCCGGGCTTCTTCCACGTGGGGGAGCTGAGCTTCCTCTGGAAGAACGCGTACGGGAACGGCTCCAACACGTTGTGCGGCTGCGGCCAGCAGCTGTTGGAGTGCGGCATCTGGAACACGGTGTTGACCTCCGACGTGCCGGCGGGCCTGACGCCGCGCGCGCATGCGGCGGAGGTGGTGCTCAGGCAGCAGGCCGCCGTGCGCACGCGGCACACGTTGCGGGTGCTGGACGAGGCGGGGGATTCGCACGCGCTCCAATCGCACGCGGACTTCCTCGCGCGGACGTACCGCACCATCGCGAGGGCGACGGGGAGCTCGGTGCTGGTGGACAGCGGGAAGTTCCCGTCCGAGGCGGCGCTGTTGCCGCGCGTGGAGGGCATCCGGCCGCTGTATCTGCACCTGGTGCGTGATCCGCGCGCGGTGACGCACTCGTGGACGAAGACGAAGCAGTACGTCGTCCCCATGTCCGCCGCGCGCAGCACTGCGTACTGGCTGGGCTTCAACGCCGCGTCGGAGGAGGTGACGCGGAGGTTCCCCGCGCAGTCGCTCTTCCTGCGATACGAGGACTTCATCGCCGCGCCGGACCGCGCCGTGGACACGGTGCTGGACCTGGCGGGCGTGCCACGCACGCAGAACCCGGTGAAGGGTCGCACGGTAATGCTGGGGAAGAACCACACCGTTACCGGCAACCCGGACCGCTTCCGCAGTGGTCCCACGCTCCTGCGCGGCGAGGACGACGCGTGGAAGGGGGAACTGGCCTCCGGAGCGAAGGCGCTCACCGTGGCGCTCGCGTGGCCGCTGATGGCGAAGTACGGGTACTTCAGAGGCGCACGGCGAGCTCCCATCGGAGGGGCCGCGCCGGGTGCGGGCGCGGAGCCCCGTTCCTGAGCCTCCGGACATGACCCCTGTCCTTGCGGATGCGAAGGCGAGAGTCCGGCCAGCCCCCCGTCGGAGGCGTACCGAAAAAACCTGTCCGACAGTCGGACAGGTTCGGAGGTCCGTGGTGGGGAGCCTTCGGGCCAGCCAGGCTCCGGAAACCTGTCGGACAGTCGGACAGGTTTTGAAGAGCCGGGGCCCGGGACCTCGTCCCGCCCGAGCCGAGGAAACCTGTCGGACAGTCGGACAGGCTCGGGGGCCCGTGGCTGGGGTCGGCCGCACCATCCGGGCAGCGGAAAGCTGTCGGACAGTCGGACAGGTTCTGAAGAACCGGGGCCCGGGACCTCGTCCCGCCCGAGTTGAGGAAACCTGTCGGACAGTCGGACAGGTTTTGAAGAACCGGGGCCCGGGACCTCGTCCCGCCCGAGCCGAGGAAACCTGTCGGACAGTCGGACAGGTCTTGGAGAACCGTGGCTGGAGGCTGCTGGTTCATCTGGGCCGCCGAAACCTGTCGGACAGTCGGACCGGTTTTGGCGCACCGCGGCCGGGAGGCTGCTGGTTCATCTGGGCCGCGGACTCTTGTCGGACAGTCGGACCGATTTTGGCGCACCGCGGCTGGGAGGCTGCTGGTTCATCTGGGCCGCCGAAACCTGTCGGACAGTCGGACCGGTTTTGGCGCACCGCGGCTGGGAGGCTGCTGGTTCATCTGGGCCGCCGAAACCTGTCGGACAGTCGGACCGGTTTTGGCGCACCGCGGCCGGGAGGCTGCTGGTTCATCTGGGCCGCGGACTCTTGTCGGACAGTCGGACAGGTTTTGGAACGCCGTCGCTGGAGGGGCTGCCCGCTCCTGCCGGGCCGCGGACTCTTGTCGGACAGTCGGACAGGTTTGGGCTGAGCCGGGCGGGAGGAGCGCAGGGCTGTCCGGGAGGCTTGCGGGCCGTAGGTTGGCGCGGGCGGGCTCACGAGGGACGGCCGGGCAGGGGTGGGGAG
>NZ_RAWR01000374.1:0-4813 GCF_003986945.1 Corallococcus sp. AB018
GTGCTCGCGCCCGTGGCCGCGCCGCCCCCGGCCGCCGCTGAAGCGCCCGCCGCGGCGACCGTCCCCGTGACGGCCCCGCCCGCCGCCGCTGAATCGCCCGCCACCACGTCCGTGGGCCGCATCAACGCCCCGTCCCAGCAGGCGGCCCGCACGGCGCGCCCGTCGGATTCCGCCTCGCGCCCCACCCAGCGCCGTCCGCAGGTGGTGGTGGAAGAGGTCGAGGACGACGAGGACGAGCCCTCGTCGCGCCGCAAGAGCCCGCCCAAGAGCAACGGCAGCAAGATGCTGTCGATGGTCCTGCTCATCCTCATCCCGCTGTTCGCGGGTGGATACGGCTTCTACTCGGCGCAGGCCAAGAAGCGCAGCCGCGAGCTCAAGAAGAACCTGGACGTCGCCACCGAGCAGCTCAAGCACGACTCGTTCGCCAGCTACAAGAAGGCGTGCGAGGCGGCGGACCTGGCCCTGGAGGTGGATGCCGACTCCACCGCGGCTCACGGTTATCTGGCGTACGCGTACGCCATCCGCTGGGGTGAGCACGGCGGCGGCGACGACGCGCGCCGGCAGGCCGAGGAGCACCTGGCGGCGGCCCAGAAGGGCAAGGAGCTGTCCAGCCACCTCATCGCCGCTCAGGCGCTGATCAAGACGTACAGCGGTGACGGCAAGGGCGCGCTGGCCTCGCTGGAGACGCAGGTCAAGGAGCTCAACGACCAGAACAAGGCGTCCTCGCTCCTGTACCTCACGCTGGGCCTCATCCAGATGAACGCGGGTGACCTGGAGCGCGCGCGTGACAGCCTGGAGCGCGCGCAGGCGCTGGCTCCGGATGATCCGCGCGTCTACGCGGGGCTGGGCGCGGTGTACCGCCGGCTGGGCCAGGACAACACCGCCTGGAAGAACTACGACTTCGCCCTGCGCTACGAGAAGGACCACCCGGAGTCGCTGCTGGGCCGCTCGCTCCTGATGCTGGAGCAGGACGCGCCGAACTACGCGGTGGCCAGCCGGGACATCAAGAAGCTGCTGGAGGCGGAGCCCCCGCCCAGCCCGCGTCAGCTCGCCACCGCGCAGCTCGCGCGCTCGCTGCTCATCGCCCGCGTGGCGCTGGCCATGCCCACGCTCAAGCCGGACCAGCAGCAGCTGCTGACCGAGGCCACGGGCGTGCCGGCGGAGCCCGCCAAGGCGAAGCAGGAGGTCACGAAGGCGGAGGAGACCGGCTTCGCGCTCGACAAGCAGAACCCGGAGCTGAACCTCATCAAGGGCCGCCGCCTGCTGGCGGAGGGCAACTTCGACGCGGCCGCGGAGGAGATCCGCAAGGCCATCCGCGCGGACGGCAGCCGTGCTCAGTTCCACGTCGAGCTGGCCAAGGCTCTCATGGGCAAGCCGGGCGGTGAGAAGGAGGCCTCCGAGGCGCTCGTCACCGCGCTCAAGACGATGGGCGACAGCCCCAAGCTGGTGGTGATGCTGGGCAACGCCTACCGCCGCCAGAACAAGCTGGAGGACGCGCTCGCGCAGTACCAGCGCGCGGTGAAGGACCCCAAGGCGAAGAACCCGGAGGCCCGGCTCGCCATGGGCGCCATCTACCGGGAGCGCTCGGAGTGGGACAAGTCGAAGGAGCAGCTGGAGAAGGCCAGCCAGGAGTTCTTCGGCCAGCCGGACCGCGTCGCCAACGCGCTCACGGAGCTGGGCCGCGTCTACCAGGGCAAGGGCGACGCCGCGAAGGCGGACGAGACCTACCAGCGCGCGCTGCAGGCCGACGAGAACTACTCGGCGGCCTACTACTTCTACGCGCAGCTGCTCTCCAAGGACGCCAAGCAGTCGGGCAAGGTCAAGACGCTGGCGGCCGAGTACGTGCGGCGCGAGCCCAAGGGCGAGTACCTCGCCGACGCGCAGCGGCTCGCGGGGAACTGAAGCCCCGCCTCCCGCTGTCCCCCACGCCGCGAGGCCCCTTCCCGGGCTTCGCGGCGTTTCGTTTTTGACGGGGGGCGACAAGGCAGGCTGATGTGGCGGGGAGCCCCAGCCTTGCCACCCCTCCCGGGTGACGGTATGGGAGGGTCCACCCCACACCCCCTTGACCGGTAGCCGGGAGCGACCGCGGTCCAGGGACTACCTGCTGGAGTCCGCTTGAGCGCGCGTGCCCTGTCCCAGTCGTCCACCGCGTCCGACCTGATTTCCCTCACCAAGCCGAGGCTGTCGTCGCTGGTGCTCATCACCGCGGCGGGCGGCATGTTCATGGCTCCGGGGCACTTCACGCCGGTGCGGACGCTGGTGACGCTGCTGGCGACGGCGGGCACGGTGGGCGCGGCGAACGCGTTCAACTGCTACTGGGAGCGTCACAGCGACCAGTTCATGGCGCGCACGCGCAACCGGCCGCTGCCCGCCGGGCGCATGGACCCCAACACGGCGCTGTGGTTCGGCCTGTCGCTGGCGGCGGTGTCGCTGCCCGCGCTGGTGCTGGGCGCCAACCTGCTCACCGGCGTGCTGGGGCTCGTCGCGCTGCTCAGCTACGTGCTGGCGTACACGCCGCTCAAGGCCCGCACGTCCGCGGCGATGCTGGTGGGTGCGATTCCCGGCGCGCTGCCTCCGCTCATGGGCTGGACGGCGGTGACGGACCGGGTGGACGCGGGCGGCTTCGCGCTGTTCGCCATCATGTTCCTCTGGCAGATGCCGCACTTCATCGCCATCGCGCTGTTCCGCAAGGACGAGTACGCCGCCGCGGGCCTCAAGTCCGTTCCGCTGGAGCGCGGGGACGAGTCCAGCCGCGCGCAGGTGGTGCTCTACTTGGTGGCGCTGGTGCCCATGACGCTGTTGCCGTTCCAACTGCACATCGCGGGCACGTGGTACCTGGCCGCGGCGGTGCTGCTGGGGCTGGGCTTCCTGGGCCTGGGGGCGTGGGGCTTCTTCAAGCACCTGGGAAAGCCCTGGGCGCGCCAGACGTTCGTGTATTCGCTCGTGTATCTCACCGGCCTGTTCGCCGTGATGGCGCTGGACCGCATCCCCCGCGGCTAGCCCCCTCGCTGCGTCCGGGTGCGAGGCCGCCTTTCGCATGCCTGACACCTCCGTTCCAACCCCGCCCCCGCCGCTGCTGCGCATCGAGGGGCTCACGCGCCGCTTCGGCGAGCGCACCGCCGTGGACGGGCTGTCGCTGTCCGTGCAGCCGGGCGAAATCCTGGGTCTCCTGGGGCCCAACGGCGCTGGCAAGTCCACCACCTTCCAACTGCTCGCGGGCCTGCTCTCGCCGGACGCGGGGCAGGTGCACTTCGCCGGCAAGGTGCTGTCCCTGAGCGACCCGACGCTGCGGCGCCAGATGGGCATCATCTTCCAGAAGAGCAGCCTGGATGACCTGCTCACCGCCCGGGAGAACCTGCTCCTGGGCGCGCGGCTGTACGGCCTCACGGGCGCGGACGCGAAGGCGCGCGTCGAGACGATGCTGTCGCTCATCGGCCTGCAGGACCGGGGCGATGAGAAGGTGGGCACCTGGTCGGGCGGCATGCGCCGGCGGCTGGAGCTGGCGCGGGCGCTGGTCCACCAGCCGCGCGTGGTGCTGATGGATGAGCCCACGCAGGGCCTGGACGAGGCGGCCTTCCGCACCTTCTGGACGCACCTCAAGCGGCTGCGCGACGCGCAGGGCGTCACGGTGCTGCTCACCACGCACCGCGCGGATGAAGCGGAAGGGTGCGACCGGCTGGCGGTGCTGGACGCCGGGAAGCTGGTGGCGTGCGACACGCCCCGGGCGCTCGCCTCGCGCATGGGCGGGGACATCCTCACGCTGGAGGGCCCGGAGCCGGAGGCGCTGGCCGCGCAGGTGACGGAGCGGCTGGGGCTCGCGGCGACGGTGGTGGAGGGGCGGGTGCAGGTGGAGGCTTCGCAGGGACACGCGCTGGTGCCGCGGCTGGTGGAGGCCTTCCCTCCGGGGCGGTTCGCCTCCGTGTCGCTGCGCCGGCCCACGCTGGCGGACGTGTTCCTCCAGCTCACCGGGAAGGCCCTGGGGGCGGATGCTCCCTCGCCCACGCCCGCGCCGAGGAAACGCCGATGAGCGCCGACATCCCCGTGCCTGTTCCGTCCCCCTCACTGGACGCTCCCGCCGCCCCGGTCCACCGCCGGGAGCCGGGGACGCTGGCCTTGCAGTGGGCCACCGTGTGGGTGCTGCTCTCGCGCGACGTGGTGCGCTTCTTCCGGCAGCCCAGCCGGGTGGTGGGCGCGCTGGCGCAGCCCATCCTGTTCTGGTTCGTCATCGGCTCCGGGTTCGCGGGCTCGTTCCGCGTGGAGGGCGCGCAGGGGCTGGGCTACCAGCAGTTCTTCTTCCCGGGCGTCGTCACCATGGTGGTGCTCTTCAGCGCCATCTTCGCCACCATCACCGTCATCGAGGACCGCAAGGAGGGCTTCCTCCAGGCGGTGCTGGCGGGGCCGGGCTCGCGGCTGGCGGTGGTGCTGGGCAAGGCGCTGGGGTCGTCCACCATCGCGCTGATGCAGGCGTCGCTGTTCCTGCTCTTCGCGCCGCTGGCGGGCGTGGACGTGAAGGCGGTGGACTACCCGCTGCTCGCGGCGGTGATGGTGCTGTCCGCGCTGGCGCTCACCGGCATGGGCATGGCGCTCGCCTGGTGGGTGAAGTCGAGCGCGGGCTACCACGCGGTGATGAGCCTGGTGATGCTGCCCATGTGGGTGCTCTCCGGGGCCATGTTCCCGGTGAAGGGCGCGGGGCCGGTGATGTCATGGGTGATGACGCTCAACCCGATGCGCTTCTCCGTGGAGGGCGTGCGCCGCGCGCTGTACGGGGCGCAGGCGTCGCTGGCGGTGGGCTCGCAGGGTGGGGCGACGGCTG
>NZ_RAWR01000375.1:0-4791 GCF_003986945.1 Corallococcus sp. AB018
CTACGTCATGGGCAAGCAGTGTATGTGGAAGTTCTCCTACCCGGAGGGCCCCAACGGCGTGAACGTGCTGCACGTGCCGGCCATCCGCCTTGTGCGCTTGCTCATCACGTCCCACGAAGTCATACACGCGCCTTATCGTCGGCAGCGTCTGGAGCACCGCCTCTCGCGCGGCCGCGTCGCTCTTCACCAGCGCCTTCGCGTCCAGCACCCGCACCTGCCCCAGGCCCACGTCCGCCGCGTAGAGCAGCCCGGCACGGTCATCCAGCGCCAGCCCCTCCGTCACGCCCGCGCCGAAGCCCCGGTGCCGCACCACCTCCTGCCGGTCCAGGTCCAGCACCGCGACGCCGCTGTTCGCGCTCACCTCCATGCGCTGGGCGTTGGGCCCCACGTTCGGCCCCAGGCTCGACATGAAGAGCCGCTTCAAGCGGTCGCTCGCGACCAGGGCTCGCGGCGCCTTGCCACCCATCACCTGCGCGGAGAAGGCCTCCGTGGTGCCTCCGACAATGGGGACGCCGGGCTTCGGCACCACCGGCGCCAGCTCCCGGCCGTCGTCCTGGCGCAGCAGCACCACCTGCCCCGTCTGGAGGCTGCCCACCGCGAGCAGTCCGTTCCACCGCGCCATCGCGCGCGGGTTCGGATCCACGGCCGCGCTCCATTTCTCGCGGCCATCCTCCAGCGCGAGCGCGTGCACCGTGTCTCGGAGGTGCTCGGCGACGAAGGCCACGCCCTTCGCTCCGTCCACCTCCAGGCCCCACGCACCCGAGGGCGCGGGGACGACCCGGGCCTTCCGCTCCGGCGCGTCCAGTGCGTACAGCCAGAGCTCCGCGCCGTACTGGTGGGCCACGCCCAACCAGGGATGCCCGCTGGCGTCCTTCCAGGTCGCGAGCGCGGACGGCCCGTCTCCCACGGCCATCGCCTCCACGCGGCCGGACTCCACGTCCAGCGCGAACACCGTGTCCGTGGGCGGCGACGCGACGAAGAGCGTGCGCCCGTCCGGGGACAGCGCCATCGCCATCAGGTCAGGGAAGGCCGCGTCGTTGACCAGGGTGAGCCGGGCGGTGCCCGTGGGCCGGGGACCGGTCGCGGCGAGCGACAGCTGCACGTCCGCCTGGAAGGTGCCCTCGGGGAGCTGGAGGTCGGGGGGGAGCCTCGCGTAGCCATGGCGCGCGTCCACCACCGTGAGCGGCACCTCCCGCGACAGGGGCGCGCCGAGCACCAGCCTCAGGCCCGGCACCAGGTTCTCACCATAGAGGGCGATGGGCTGCGAGGTCTGGTTGCTGGTCAGCTTCGGGCCCACCGCCTGGAGGATGGGGCGCGGCTCAGCGGGAGCGGCGGACGGCGCGGGCGTTGGCGCGGGCCCGCGCGGGGGCATCCACACGAAGACCCCAAGGCCCAGGAGCACCAGGGCGCCGAGCACGGCCGCGATCCATCCCCGATTGCGAGTGACACCTATCACGCGTGGGCATGCCTCCGCGCGCGAGCATCCTCCATCCGCCCACCGTGTCACGATGACTTCGTGCCACGTCTGCTCGCATGCTGGGGAGGCGCCGCTCGGAGGGAATCCCACGGGACGTTTCCAGCGTACCGGCACGAAGAAGGACAAGTCGTGGAGGGTCCGCCCCAGGTGAGGTGGACTGCCCCCCACACCTGATCGCCACAGGCCATGCCATGGGGCTGGAGTGTGCGTTGACAGGTCGGGGCTCGCATCGCTTAACCTGTTGATGATGCGACGTTTCCTCTTCTTCTGTGCCGTCGCCAGCGTGCTCGGCTTCGGTCCCCTCTCCCCCGCGAACGATGCCTGGGCCCAGGGGCGTGCACGCGCTCCCAAGACGAAGGCCGTGAAGCCGGCCAAGCCCAAGAAGGGCTCCAGCAAGGCGCCCCCGCGCATCGAGACGAAGTCGAGCACGGCCGTCACGGACCCTGTGACGGGGGATGCCTCGGCCGCCGCGTCGTCCGCGCCGCCGCAGCGTGGCCCGTCGCGCATCGACTTCGACGACCGCCTCATCCAGGGCCAGACGAACAAGTCCGGCGCCGTGTACCTCTATGACCGCAAGGAACTGAAGACGCGGTCGATGCTCCGCGAGCGCGACAGCTTCCGCTCGGAGACGCTCGCCACCGTCTACGATCAGTAGGGCCGTACCGCCCATCACCCTTCGAAGGGAGCGTCACCGTTGAGCGGCCAGCCCAGCGTCCTGCAAGTCGTCATCCTCCGCGACGGCCTCCTGGTGGGGACGGAGGTCTTCGTCCCCGGCACCTACGCGCTCGGCTCCGATGCGTCGTCGGATCTGCGGCTGGACGACGCGTCCGTGTCGCCGCGCCATGCGTTGCTGTACTTCCAGAACGGCCGCACCGCGATCCAGGACGCGGGCGGTGGAACCAGCGGCGTCTTCGTCAACGGACACCAGGTCACCGCCTGTGAGATCCGCTCCGTGGACGAGGTGCTGTGCGGTCCGTTCGTCCTGAAGACGCGGATCCTCAACCAGCGTCCCGTCGAGACCAAGCCGCAGCCGCCGCCCGAGGTCGCCGCGCTCCTCGGAGGTGCGGGGGCTCCGCACTCCGCGATCCCGAACGGAGGGAACGGGGCGACGCACGCGTTCGGGCCCGCCACGAATGGCTTCGCGCCCCAGCACGGCGCGCAGGCCGTCCATGCGCAGCAGACCGTCGTCGCACAGCAAGCTCAGCAAGCCGCGCTGGCACAACAGCAGGCTCAGCAGGCTGCATACGCGCAGCAACAGGCGCAGCAGGCCGCACTCGCGCAGCAACAGGCGCAGCAAGCCGCCTACGCACAGCAGCAGGCCGCCTACGCACAGCAGCAGGCGCAACAGGCCGCCTACGCGCAGCAGCAAGCCCAGCAGGCCGCGTTGGCACAACAGCAGGCGCAGCAGGCCGCCTACGCCCAGCAGCAGGCTCAGCAGGCCGCGCTGGCACAACAGCAGGCGCAGCAGGCCGCCTACGCGCAGCAGCAGGCTCAGCGCGCCGCACAGGCCCAGCAGGCGCAGCAGGCCGCATACGCGCAGCAGGCACAACAAGCGGCGCATGCGCAGCATCCGGGTGCGCACGCCCAGCAGCAGGCGCAACAGGCGGCCTTCGCGCAGCAGAACGCGCACGCCCACCCCGGCGCGCACGCGGGGCATCCCCAGGCCGCGCACGCTCAGACGGGCCACGCACCGCAGGCCGCGCACGGCGCGCACCCGAATGGTGCCCACGCCGCGCAGCCCGCGGCCTCGAAGCCGGCCCCCGCTCCCGCGGTTCCCCCGGGCACCGTCCCCTCCGCGCGGCGCCGTCCTCCGTCGGAGGTCATGCCCAGCCTCCTCGTCGCGGACGATCTGCTCGCGGACCTGGACGCGGACGTCGCGGCGCCCACCTCCGGCCCCCTCGTCCTCGACAAGACCCCGGCCAGCCGCCCCACGCACGCGCCGAAGATCGGCCCGGGCAAGGGCGCGGCCCAGCTCTACCTGGAGCTGTACTGGGGCGCCGTGCGCCGCGACGCGCGCCGCTTCGCCCCGGACGCGAAGAAGCCCGTGAAGGCCGCCCAGGAGGAGCTGGCCCCCATGCCGCTGTGGGGCTTCACCCTCCCGGAGGGTGACGACTTCACCCTCGCCGAGTCCGTCAACGGCAACTACCGCCTCTTCGTGCCCCCCGGCACCGACGTGGAGAAGGCGCACAGCGACGGCCGCTTCGCCCCCGTCACCACCACCGCGCTCGAGTCCGACGGCAGCCGCCGCTTCGTCACCCTGCGCGACGGCGCCGCCGCCCGCCTCACCCAGGGCAAGATGTCGCTCGTCGCCTACGCGGCCCCCGCCCCCGAGCGCGTCTTCGTCAACCCGCTCAAGGGCCTGCCCTGGCTCACCCTCTTCTTCCTCGCCATCTTCGGCGGCGGCCTGGGCTGGTTCATCGCCACCCGGCCTCAAGGCCCCGCGACCGCGGACTTCACCCAGAAGAACCTGCCGCCCGTCGCGCTGCGCCTCATCGCCCCCGAGCCCAAGAAGAAGGAAGAGGCCAAGAAGAAGCTCGAGGCCCTCAAGAAGAAGGAGCCCGTGAAGGAGAAGCCCGTCGTCGCGGAGAAGGCTCCTCCCAAGCCCGTCAAGGAAGTGCAGGTCCCCAAGGCCGTGGCCGCCGCTCCGGAGAGCAAGGCGCTCAAGGCGCTCGCGAAGCTGTCCGCCGCGGGCCCCGCCGCCAATGACCTGCTGGCCGCCGTGGACAAGCTGGGCAGCGGCCCGGGCAGCAAGAACGCCAAGCAGACCAACTACAAACTCGCGGGCCTCATCGGCAAGGCGCCCATCGCCAACGCGGGCCTGGGCACCTTCGGCCTGGGCGGCGGCGGCAAGGGCGGCGGCGCCACCCTGGGCGCGGAGCTGCTGCGCGGCAAGGGCGGCGGCGGCATTGGCGCGCTGGGCGCTGGCGGCGTGGGCAAGGGCGCGGTGGGCGGCACCGTCACGCGCGCCACCGCTCGCAGCATCTCCTCCACCCAGGGCACCGTGGACCGCGAAGCCGTGGCCAAGGTCATCAACAGCCACCTCAATGAGGTGCACGGCTGCTACGAGCGCGCGCTGCTCAAGGACCCCGGCCTCGCTGGCAAGGTGGTGCTGGAGTGGGCCATCGGGCTCAACGGCCGCGTCGCCTCCGCCAAGACGAAGTCCTCCACCCTCCGCAACGCCTCCGTCGAGGCGTGCATCCTCAGCAGCCTGAAGGGCTGGCAGTTCCCAGCTCCCAAGGGCGGCCAAGTCATCATCACGTACCCGTTCCTCTTCAACTCGGTCGGCTACTGACGCGGGGGCCTTCCCCCCACCC
>NZ_RAWR01000376.1:0-4791 GCF_003986945.1 Corallococcus sp. AB018
CGCCCGCACCGCGTCCTGCCCTTGTCCTTCCGCGTCACCACCGCTGGACAGCCTCCGTCCAGGGTGATTGTTTGTTCTCAAATTACATGAGAATCAGGAGAGTGCCGTGCGTCGTTTCGTGCCGCCGTGGCTGTGGGTGTTGCTGCTGTTGGGACCCGTGGGGGCCTTCGCGCTGAACGCGGGGCTGCCGCCGCCTCCGCCGGAGGTGGACCGGAGCACGCCCACGGCGACGGCGGCGGGGTTCCTGGAGGCGGCGCATGCTCGGGACGGGCTGCGGGCGCCGCACTACCTGGACCTGTCGCGGCTGCCTCCGGAGACGCAGGCGGAGGAGGGGCTGGCACTGGCGCGGCGGCTGGTGGTGGTGATGGACCGGACGCTGTGGCTGGACTTCGCGCGCATCGGCAAGGAGCCGGCGGGCCCGGGGGAGCGCGCGCGCCGCGAGGTGCTGGGCCAGGTGGCCACGACGCGAGGCCCCCAGGACATCGTCCTGGAGCGGGTGGACGCGGAAGGGGGCCCGGTGTGGGTCTTCAGCGCGGACACGGTGGGCGCCATCGACACGCTGTTCCAGGAGCACGGGTCGCCGCTGCTGGAGATGCTGCCGCCCGTGTTCTTCACGCGCCCGCTGTGGGTGCTGGAGACGTGGCAGTGGCTGGGGCTGGCGGTCGTGCTCGTGGGGGCGTGGGCGCTGGGGCGGCTGGGCGAGGCGGTGACGCTGCGGGTGGGCGCTCGCGCCGCCGGGCTGACGAAGTCCGGCTGGGATGACGAAATGCTCGCCGCGGGCAAGGGGAGCATCCGCTTCGTGCTGGCGGGCATGCTGGTGGCGGCGGGGGCGCGGTTCCTCAAGCTGCCTCCTCCGGCGCAGGAGACGGTGGACCTGGCGGCGCGCTCGGTGGTCATCGTGGCGGTGGCGCTGTTCGTGCTGCGCTTCCTCACCCGGGCCGCGCGCTTCCTGGAGGACAAGGTCGCGAAGTCACCGGAGGGCACGGACGTGGCGAGGGTGCGTGGCCTGCGCACGCAGCTGGCCATCCTGCGGCGCGTGGTGGAGGTGGCTGTGGTGCTGGTGGCCGCGTCGCTGCTGCTCCTCCAGTTCGAGGCGGTGCGCAACGTGGGCGTGTCGCTGCTGGCGTCCGCGGGCATCGCGGGCCTGGCCATTGGTCTGGCCGCGCAGAAGTCCCTGTCCACGCTGTTCGCGGGCATCCAGCTGTCCATCACGCAGCCCATGCGCATTGGCGACACGGTCATCATCGAGAACGAGTGGGGGTGGATCGAGGAGATCACCCTCACCTACGTGGTCGTGAAGGTGTGGGACCTGCGCCGGCTGGTCATCCCCATCACCCAGTTCCTGGAGAAGCCGTTCCAGAACTGGAGCAAGGTGTCGCCGGAGATTCTGGGCACGGCGGAGCTGTACGTGGACTTCCGCACGGACGTGCCGGCGGTGCGCGCGGAGCTCAAGCGCATCCTGGAGCAGGAGTCCAAGGGGCTGTGGGACGGCAAGGTGCAGGGGCTCCAGGTGACGGACCTGAGCGAGCGCACCATGAAGCTGCGCGCCCTGGTGAGCGCCGCGGACTCCGGCAAGGCGTTCGACCTGCGCTGCCTGGTGCGCGAGAAGCTGGTGGCCTACCTCCAGGCCCAGCCGCACGGACTGCCGCTGCTGCGCGCGGAGGCCACGCCCCTGCCCCTCCCGGAGGAGAAGGCCGTGGGACCGGCGCTGCTGGCCGCGCGAGCGGGCAACACCTGAGGCCTCAGTGCCACGTGCCCACGGAGAGCCGGCGCTCCTCCGCGATGGGCTGGAGCCGCTCGCGCAGCTGTTCGCGCACCTGGTGGAGCCACCAGCCCACCGTGCCCGTGGAGCGGCCCACCTGGGCTCCGATGCTCACGTAGGAGCGCCCCTGCGCTCGCAGGTGGAACACCTCCCGCTGCTGCGGCGGGAGGCGCTCCACCGCTTCGCGCAGGTCCTTCTCCTGGATGAAGGTCCAGAGCTCGCAGCCCTCGGCCTCCTCAGGGTCGTCCGCCAGCACCGTCACCCAGCCCGCGTTCACCGCCTTGCGCTGCTCCGCGCGGTGGTGGCGCAACAGGCTGATGGCCCGCGTGTTGATGACCCGCCCCGTCCACGCCCGGAAGGCCTCCGGCCCCTGCAGGTGCAGCCGCTCCTTCCACGCCTCGTCCAGCGCGTGCTGCACCAGGTCCTCCGCGTCCGCCGCATTCCCCAGGATGCGCTGGGCGTGCTTCAAGAGCCCTGAACGGAATTGGATGACCAGCTCCGCGAACGTCTGCATCTCTTTGTCAGCCATGGAAGTGCCCCCCGAGCTCCGTTTCCGCGCGGGACCATGATGACAAAACCTTCCAATACGGACATGGCATTCTTTGCGGGGATTACCCAGAGTGTCTGGAAACCCTATCCCACCCGGCCATTTCCGCCTCCAACGTCCCGAATGCATCCAGTGTCTGTCTTTTGGATGTCCATCCAGGGCAGGTGCACATGGGTTCCCGACAGAAGCGCGCCGGGATGATCAGCAGTCGGCATCCCGGGCGAAGACTCACGACGACGGCCCTCCGGGGTGATTGACCCTGGGGCAAAACGCCCCGGTGTGGCGAGCCCCCTGGTCGGATGGGGCAGAACGCCCCGGCTCGAGGCATGAAACACACGTGAAACACGGCAGGGTTCTTGCTGACCGCGTGAGCAGGAAGGCGGCAATCGCTCATGCTCGAACAACGGCGCCCGGAGTCGGCCGTCCGCGACGTGCTTCCCTATCGGAAGCCGAAGCTGGGACGGGACTACTGGATCAAGGACAACGCCCTGCCCAACGCGCTGGAGGTCTACGAGCGCAACCTGGCCCGCGAGGATTGGACCCTGGGCGCCCCGTGGCGGCCTGAAATCTGGCCCGGCATCCGAGCCCCCCACGCGCTAACGCCCGCGGAGCTGGCCCCCATCGAGCAGTGGATCCGCGAACAGGCCGGCGTGCGCGCCCTCAAGCAGGAGGCTCCGTCCCAGGGCGCGCTGTCCCACAACCACGTGCAGCTCGTAGGGGAGAAGGAGTCCACCGCGAAGCCGCACGTGGACTCGCTGGCGCTGTGCGACTTCGCGGGCGTCATCTACCTGCACCCGAAGCCGCCCGTGAGACACGTGGGCACGTCCTTCTACCGGCTGCGCATGCCCGGCGGCGGCCTGGGCGGCAACACCTGCCCTCCCGGCTGCGTCAACCTCACCCAGGCCTTCGGCGTGACGAAGCTGCCCGCCAACGCGTGGGCGCAGGACATGGAGGTGGAGAACGTCTTCAACCGCCTCATCGTCTACCGAGCCGACTTCGTGCACTCGGCGACCGCGTACTTCGGGCAGGGCGACAAGCGGAACAAGCGCGCCACCGCCCTGTTCTTCTGGAAGGCCGTGCGCTGAAGCCGGCTACGCCAGCATCCGCGCCAGCATGTCCGCGCTGCGCTCGCTGCTGAACTGCTCCTCCACCTTGCGGCGGCCGGCCTCGCCCAGCCGCACCGCTTCGGCCGGGTCCCGCGCCAGCTTCTCCAACTTCTCCGCCAGCACGGCGGGCGCCTGCGGCGGCACCAGCACGCCATCCACGCCGTCGTCCACCAGCTCCTTCACGCCGCCCGCGCCCGTCACCACCACCGGCGCGCGCATGGCCATGGCCTCCATGATGGCCACGCCCAGCGGCTCCTGGAGGCTCGCCAGCGCGAAGAGGTGCGAGCGCTGGATGCCGTCCTTCACCACGTCCTCGCTCACCGCGCCCAGCAGCGTCACCGCGTCCGCGAGGCCGTCCTGCGCGAGCTTCGCCTCCAGCACCTTGCGGTACGTGGTGCCGCCCGCCTCGTCCTCGCCCGCGATGGACAGCCGCGCGTCGATGCCCTTCTTGCGCAGCATCCCCACCGCGTCGATGAGGTCCGCGTGCCCCTTGCACGGGTTCAGCCGGCCGCACGCGAACAGCCGCAGCGGGCCCTCTCCGGACCACGGCTCGTAGGCCACCGTGCGCTGGAAGCGCGACAGCTCCACGCCCATGGGCGCCAGTTCAATCCGGTCCGGCAGGCTCCCCGCCAGCTCCTGGCGCACTTCACCCAGCAGCTTCTTGGTGATGACGAAGGCGAACTTCGCGTGCCGCCACTTCTCCCGCTGGTTCGGCCCGTAGTCGTCCAGCGGCCCGTGCAGCGTCATGCTGTACGTGAGCCCGGACAACAGGTGCGCGAACATGGCCACGTGCGCCGCGTTGGCGCAGGAGTGCACGTGCACGTGCGTCCAGCCGCGCTCGCGCGCCAGCGACGCCAGCCGGCCGCCCATCACCGCGAACGCCACCAGCTGCGCGCGACCCTTCGCGTCCAGGCCCTCCGCCCTCGCGATGGAGGCCAGCACCCGCGCCCAGCCCGTGGGCATGGCCCGGGCAATCTCCAGCGCGGCCCGCAGCACGCCCAGCGGGGGCGGCGGGGCCAGGTACTCCGTGCGCGTCATGGCCTCGCGTGCCCAGCTATGGCTGATGATGCGCGCGGGCGGCGGACGGGTGGACACCAGCTCCGGTGACACGCCCTTCCCCGGCAGCGCCTGCAGCTCGCGCCAGAAGAAGATGTGGGTCTGGCCGGGGAACTCGGGAATCAGGTAGCCGATCTTCTGCACCCCTCTTCCATAACACGCCGCGTCCCCCACGCCCCCCGGCGGACCCCTGCGCGGACTGCTCCTTCTGGGGGTGTCAGCCGTGACAGCAGACCGGTGGCGCGCTCCTTCGCCTGCCCGCCCGCCCGGGTCGTTGGGTCATGACGCCTCATTGCGTTATACCGTCGCCGCTCCCATGT
>NZ_RAWR01000377.1:0-4733 GCF_003986945.1 Corallococcus sp. AB018
GCCGCACCCCGCGCCGCCCCGGCCCCGGCGATGCTCCTGGACGTGCCCAAGTCCGCGCCCCGCTACAACGGCGCGCTGCCCGGCGTCGTGGAGGGCGAACGTCCCACGCTGGATCAGGTCCGCCGCGAGCTGGGCGACTGCCGCCGCTGCAAGCTGTGCTCGGGCCGCAAGAACATCGTGTTCGGCTCCGGCAACCCTCGCGCGGACCTGGTGTTCGTGGGCGAGGGCCCCGGTGAGAACGAGGACCTCCAGGGCGTGCCCTTCGTGGGCGCCGCCGGGGACCTGCTCACCAAGATGATTGGCGCCATGGGCTTCACCCGCAACGACGTCTACATCGCCAACGTCGTGAAGTGCCGCCCGCCCGGCAACCGCAACCCGGAGCCGGATGAGATCGCCGCGTGCGAGCCCTTCCTGCGCTCGCAGTTGCTCGCCATCCAGCCCAAGGTCATCGTCGCGCTGGGCAAGTTCGCGGCGCAGACGCTGCTCAGGGACACCACCCCCATCACCCGCATGCGGGGGCAGTGGCGCGAATATGAGGGCATCCAGCTCATGCCCACCTTCCACCCCGCGTACCTCCTGCGCAACAGCGCGGAGAAGCGCAATGCGTGGGCGGACCTGCAACAGGTGATGAAGCTGTTCGGCAAGCACCCGGGCTCCAGCGCGTAGAACGCGCGGCGCACCGCGATTAGGAGAGGCACCGATGAAGGGCGTGCTCGAGACGCGTGAAGTGCATTCCCCCGCGCTGGAGAACAACCCGCTGGGAGATCCGGCCCGCCGCCGGCTCACCGTGTACCTGCCGCCGGGCTACGCGGAGGGCACGCAGCGCTACGCGGTCGTCTACTTCCTGCACGCCTTCGGCAACGGCGGCGGCTCGTGGACCAACGTGTCCGGGTTCTCGCCCACCGTTCCGGACCGCCTGGACGCGCTCATCGAACAGGGCGCCATCCCGCCCGTCATCGGCGTCTTCCCGGACGCGTGGACGAAGCTGGGCGGCAGCCAGTGGGTGAACAGCGACGCCATCGGCCGCTACCGCGACTACCTGGTCAAGGACATCGTCGGCTTCGTGGACAAGACCTTCCGCACGCTGCCCAAGGCCGCGTCCCGCGCGGTGGTGGGCCACAGCTCCGGCGGCTACGGCGCGCTGGTGATGGGCCGCTACCACCCGGAGGTCTTCTCCCTGCTGGGCGCGCACGCCCCGGATTCCTACTTCGAATACTCGTACATGCCGGACCTGCCCAAGGCCGCCACCTCCCTGATGAAGGCGGGCGGCGTGGAGGCGTGGGTGACGGAGCTGCGCCAGCGCGCTGTCGCCACCAAGGTGCGCGGCGACGACTTCCCGGTCATCAACATCCTGGCCATGGCGGCGGCGTACTCGCCGAAGAAGGGCGAGCCGCTCAACCTGGAGCTGCCCTTCGAGCAGCACAACGCGAAGCTGCGCCTGGACGTGTGGAACCGGTGGCTCGTGCACGACCCCGTGCGCTTCGTGCCCAAGTTCATGGACTCCTTCCGCAAGCTGAAGACGGTCTACCTGGACGCCGGCACGCGCGACGAGTTCAACCTGCGCTGGGGCACGCGCATGGTGGCGGACGACCTGAAGGCCGGCGGCGTGGACGTGGCGCACGAGGAGTTCGAGGACGGGCACTCGGGCGTTTCGTACCGCTTCGAGCGGTCGCTGTCGGTGCTGGTGCCGCTCCTGGCGCGGGACTGATAAGGGGGACGCCATGGATACCTACGGACTGTCGCGCGTCGTGGCGGAGAAGGGCGTGCTGCCGCAGCGCGCTCGCAAGCTGGACCCCTCGCTGCCGTGCCGCGAGGCGGAGCTGCTCATCGACGTGGAGAGCCTCAACATCGACGCCGCGTCCTTCAAGCAGATCAAGGACGACGTGGGCGGCGACCCCGCGCGCATCGCATCCCGCATCCAGGACATCGTCCTCGAGCGCGGCAAGATGCAGAACCCCGTCACCGGCTCGGGCGGCATGCTCATTGGCCGCGTGAAGGAGCTGGGCGCGAAGCACCCCGCCAACGGCGTGCTCAAGCCGGGCGACCGCATCGCCACGCTGGTGAGCCTGACGCTCACGCCGCTCGTCATCGAAGAGGTGAAGGCGGTGCACGCGGACATCGACCGCGTGGACATCCGCGGCCATGCGCTGCTCTTCGCGAGCGGCATCTACGCGAAGCTCCCCACGGACATGCCGGACACGCTGTCGCTGGCGGCGCTGGATGTCTGCGGCGCGCCCGCGCTGGTGGCTCGCCACGTGCGCCCGGGCATGACGGTGGCGGTGCTGGGCGCGGGCAAGAGCGGCGCGCTGTGCCTGGCGCAGGCCCGCCGCAGCCTGGAGAGCCGCGGCAAGCTGCTGGCGCTGGACATCTCCCAGAAGGCGCTGGACGCGCTGTCCGCCATTGGCCTGTGCGACGAGGCCATGAAGGTGGACGCCACCCAGGGCGTGGACGTGATGGAGGCCGTGTCGAAGGCGACCAACGGTCAGCTCTGCGACCTGGTCGTCAACTGCGCCAGCGTGGGCAACACGGAGATGGCGTCACTGCTGTCCGTGAAGGACGGCGGCACGGTCATCTTCTTCTCCATGGCCACCAGCTTCACCACGGCGGCCCTGGGCGCGGAGGGCGTGGGCAAGGATGTCACCATGCTCGTGGGCAATGGCTACGTGCCCGGCCACGCCACCCTCACGCTGGACCTGCTGCGCACCGAACCGTCGCTGCGCCAGCTCTTCGAGTCCCGCTACGTCTAGGGCTTGAGGAAGGCCGTGTGCACGGCCTGCATCAGCGGATCCTTGGAGCCGCCCACCAGGGTCTTGGGCATGTGACCCTGGTTGATGGTCCAGATGATGCTGCCGCCCAGGCCCTTCTCCCGCGCCCAGCGGCCCTTCTCCGACACGGACGCGACGTCTTCGTAGGAGATGTAGTTGCAGGACTGCGGGCCGTACGCGGTGGGGAAGGAGAGGTAGGGCGCCTTGGCGGCGTCGTCCCAGCGGTACGCCTCCGGCTGGTAGTAGTGCGCCTGGATGTTGGCGTAGCTCATCGCGTTGTCGCTCTGCTCCTCCGCGATGTCGTCGCGCCCGTCCAGCGGGGTGCCCGGCTCCGTGATGCCCTTCCAGCAGGTGCCGAAGAAGCCCACGCCCACGCCCATGCGCTGAGGAGGCACGCCCGCGTTCAGGAACGCCTGCACGGAGCTGGCGACGGAGCTGGGGTGTCCGGGGTTCTCACCGAAGAGCGCGCTGGAGTGCCAGCTCGCCCACTGTCCCCAGTGGCCGCTCATCTTGTAGGCCATGATGTTCATCTGATCCACGCGCGCGGCCAGCTGCCGGTGGAACTCCGCGTCCACCTTGCCCAGCGGGAAGTTGGAGTTCACCCAGCCCACCGGCACCGTGATGATGATGTTCTCGTCCGCGGCGCGCAGGTCATCCAGCAGCGCCAGCAGCGGCGCGCTGTCCTGCGGCAGGAGGATGGGCTCCCAGTCCACGTCCACGCCGTCGAACTGCAGCTCGTGCATGGTGTTGATGATGTTGCGCACGAAGTTGCGGCGCTTCTCCAGCGTCTCCGTCGCGGCCCGGAAGCCGTCGTACTCGCCCATGCCGCCCAGCATCAGCAGCGCCTTCTTGCCCGCCTCGTGCGCCCGCACCGCCAGCGCTCGGGCCATTGCCGGGCCCTGCACGGGGTCCACGTCGAAGTCGGTATAGAGCGTGCCGTCGATGCGCGGACGGATGCGGCCCACCACGATGTGCGTGAGCAGTGACATGTCCACGGCCTCCACCGGGTACAGGTCGCGCTGGTAGCCCACCCAGTAGCCCATCACCCAGTTGGTGGGCGCGCCACCCGGACGCGGCGTCACCTGGGCCGTCTGGCGCGTGCAGGGGCCTTCCCCCATCTCGTTGGCGGCGCAGACGGTGAAGGTGTACGCCGTTCCGTTGTCGAGGTTCTCGATGAGCGTGCCTGACGACGGCGCGTCCACTCGCTGCACCCGGCCGCCCGGCTCCACCATGACCTTGAAGTACGACAGCGGCCGGCCGCCGTAGCTCGCGGGCGCGAGCCAGCTCACGTACGCCTGGCCGTTGCCCGCGGTGGGCACCACCGAGCGCGGCTGTCCCGGCACCGTGGGGTTCGGGATGCTCATGCCCGCCTTGGGCGTCACCAGATCCGTCTCCACGGAGGCCTGGCCCTCGCCCATCGCGTTCACCGCGGCGACCTTGAAGACGTAGGTGAAGCCGTTGTTCAGCCCCAGCACCGTGGCCTGCGTGTCGGGCACCTTCACCAGCGCGCCGCCGCACTCGGGGACGCAGCGCACCACGTAGTAGAGCAGCGGGCTGCCGCCATCGCTGGGAGGCACCGTCCACGTCACCAGCGCGGACGCGTCTCCCGCCTGCGCGACCACCTGCTTCGGTGCTTCGGGGGCCGTGAGCGGAGGTGGGGGTGTGTCCGGACCTCCGCCAAAATCGCAACCGCTCAACATCACCGCGAGGGCCAGCCCCACCCACCCACGCACTGGTATTGCCCGATGGCTTTTCATCCCTGCACTCCTGGAAGAACGCGGGATGTTATGCGGCCAACCCCCCACTTGGAGTCAAGTCTAGCTGGAAAAATGTGGCAATTTTGTATGAATTGGAATTCGTGTATTAAGCCGACTAATCCCATTCATCCAGGGAATCACGAAACCTCAGCGGATGGGAAATCGGTCTCCGAAGGACGGCTGGTGTGGGGGCTGCCAGCGGGTGTCTGGC
>NZ_RAWR01000378.1:0-4725 GCF_003986945.1 Corallococcus sp. AB018
ACCCGGCCCACCCCACCCACCAACTTCCCCGGGCGGGATCCGGAAGCAGGCGTGCCCCCCGAGTCGGGCCCCCCTGTCGGCCAGGGAGCGGTTCGCGGCAAGAACTCGTGAGGCAGCCGACCGAGCACTGCTCGGAAACTTCCCAAGCCTTGTGCCCGCCCGATAGGATGTGGCGGTTTTCACTGCACTTTTTGCTGGGTGAAGGGCTTCATGGAGCGTCGCGTCCTCATCGTCGAAAGCCAGAACGACTTCGCACTCAGCATGGCCTCCGTGCTCAAGAGCGCGGGCTACAACACGGCCATGGCCACCACTGCGTCAGACGCGCAGCGGGAATTGGAGAAGCGCCGACCGGACCTCGTCGTCGTGCGCGCGGAGCTGCCGGACCAGTCCGGCTTCGCCCTCTGTGGGCAGATCAAGAAGGGCAAGTGGGGCCAGAACCTCAAGGTCCTCCTGCTCTCCTCCGACTCCGGCGTGGAGGGTCTGAACAAGCACCGTGAGACGCCGGCCGCCGCGGACGGCTACCTCGTCATCCCGTTCGAGATGGGCGAGCTGGCCTCCATGAGCGCGGGCATCGTGCCGCCCGGCTCCGACGACTCGGACGCGGACCTGGACGCCGCGCTCTCCGGCGCCCCGCGTGAAGCCCCGCCGCCCATGCCCGGCGTGCGCACGGGCGCTCCGCCCAAGCTGCCCAAGCGCGAGCGCCGCAGCGCCATGACGGACGAGGACAAGGCCTTCATGGACCGGGCCTTCTCGTCCATCGCGGACCGCAAGGCGGAACTGCTGGCGGAGTCGCGTCAGCTCAAGCGCCCGCCCCCGCGCCGCGAGCTGATGGGCACGCCCGAGGGCAAGGTCCAGATCCTCCGGGACGAGCTGAAGACGCGTGAAGCCCAGCTCGCGCGCCTGTCGGAAATCTGGAGCGTCCGCGAGCGCGAGCTGCTCTCCGTGGAGGACCGCCTCCACGAGAAGGACGTGGAGCTGCAGGGCCTGAAGATGCAGGTGGACGACCTGCTGCGGCGCTTCAACGACGCGCAGCAGTCCATCGTCCAGAAGGAGCGCGAGCACGGCGCCACCGTCGACGACCTGCTCCTCCAGAAGTTCTCCTCGGAGAAGGACCTCATCGAGGTCGTCGCCTCCAAGGAAAAGGACATCAACGTCCTGCGCAAGGAGGTCAACCTCCGCGACGAGGAGCTGTCCCGGCGCGGCGCGGACCTGGAGAGCTGGCGCAACGAGTTCGACAAGCTGGAGAAGCACCTCGGCGTCGTCACGCTGGAGTTCGAGGTCAAGGAGCAGAAGCTCCAGGACACCGTCCGCGCCAATGAGGCGGACATCCTCCAGCTGCGCGAGCGCGGCGACCAGTTCGAGTCCGAGCTGTCCCGCACCGTCAGCGAGCGCGACCAGCGCTACGCCGAACTGGACGGCGAGCTGCAGGCCCTCCAGGAGCGGCTGACGCAGACGGAGCAGGAGCGCGACGCCACCGTGCGCGGCCTGGAGGCCCGGTCCACCACGGCGGAGGAGCACGCCAGCCGCTCGGACGCGGAGATTGAGCGCCTCAACGCCGAGCGCGCCGCCCTGGAGCAGCGCCTCACGCAGCAGGTGGCGGACCTGGAGTCCGACATCGCGCGCGTCACCGGCGAGCGCGACCAGCTCCGGCTGGACAAGGACGCCCTGGAGGCGGACCTCACGCAGCGCGTGGAGGAGCGGGACGGGAAGATCTCCGCGCTCGACCGCGAGCTGCAGGAGACCATCGCCCGCAACGAGAACAGCGAGGCGGAGCTCAACGCCACCATCCAGCAGCACCGCGAGCGCATCGGTGAGCTGGAAGGTGAAGTCGAGGCCGTCAAGACGCACCTGGAGGACCGCGAGAACGAGCTGACCGCGGAGATCCAGGCGCTGCAGCAGGCCAAGGACGCGCTGGAGCAGGACCTCACCAGCCAGCTGGAGGACCTGCGCGCGGCGAAGGACGCCCTGGAGGCGGACCTCAACGGCCAGATTCAGGCGCTCACCGAGCAGTTGGACGCTTCCCAGCGCCAGGGCGAACAGCTCTCCGCGCGCGTGGCCTCGCTCGAGGACACCGTCACCCAGCGCGACGGAACCATCGAGGGCCTGCAGACGGACGTCGCCGACCGCGACGCGCGCATCTCCGAGCTGACCGGCAACCTGGAGGCCACGAGCCAGCAGCTCTCCGAGACGCAGAACACGCTCTCCAGCACGGAAGCCACCCTCGCGGAGACGCGCGGCGAGCTGGAAGCCACCAGCCAGCAGCTCTCCGCGACGCAGGGCACGCTCTCCAACACGGAGGCCACCCTCTCCGAGACGCGCGGCGAGCTGGAGGCCACCAGCCAGCAGCTCTCCGAGACGCAGACGCGCCTGGCGCAGACGGAGGAGACGCTCTCCACCACGCGCGGTGAGCTGGACGCCACCAGCCAGACGCTGGCCACCACCGAGGCGACCCTCGCGGACACGCAGGGCACGCTGGCGCGCACGGAGGCCACGCTCGCCGACACGCAGGCCACCCTCTCCAGCACGGAAGGCACGCTGGCGGAGACGCGCGGCGAACTGGAGGCGACCAGCCAGACCCTGGCCGACACCCAGTCCCGGCTCGCGCAGACGGAGGAGACGCTCTCCACCACGCGCGGTGAGCTGGACGCCACCAGCCAGACCCTCTCCGACACGCAGGCCACGCTCTCCAGCACGGAAGGTACGCTCGCGGAGACCCGTGGCGAGTTGGAGGCCACCAGCCAGACGCTGACGGACACGCAGGCAAAGCTCGCGCAGACGGAAGGGACGCTCGCGTCCACCCAGGGCGAGCTGGAGGCCACCAGCCAGACGCTGGCCACCACCGAGGCGACGCTCGCCCAGACGCAGGACACGCTGGCGCGAACGGAAGGGACGCTCGCCGACACGCAGGCGACGCTCTCCAGCACGGAAGGCACGCTCGCGGAGACGCGCGGTGAGCTGGAGGCCACCAGCCAGACGCTGACGCAGACCCAGGAGACCCTGGAGTCGACGCGCGCCGACCTGGCGAAGGTCACCTCGCACCGCGACGAACTGGACGCGGAGCTCAACGAGACGCGCGACATCCTCCAGGAGACCAACGGCCTCCTCGCCCGCACCACCGAGGAGCGCGACGCGCGCATCGCGGACCTGCAGGCGCTCAACGCGGCGAAGGACTCGCTGGAGCAGGACCTCACCGGCCAGATTGGCCAGCTGCGCGCGGACCTGTCGGAGACGCAGGGCAGCTACGACGCGGAGCGCACCGCCCACGCGGCGCTCGCGGAAGAGACCACCGCGCGCATCAACGCCCTCACCGGCGAGCGCGACAATCTGTTCGCGGAGCTGAACGCCACGTCGCAGCAGCTGGCCGACACGCAGGGCCAGCTCGCCAGCACCCAGGACGCGCTGGCCCGCGAGGAGCAGACCCACGCGCAGTCCCGCCAGGCCGCCGCCAGCGCCCAGGCGGAGCTCACGCGCCAGCTCACCGAGGCCCAGGCCAACGGCGAGGACCTGGCCGAGCAGCTCATCGTCACCAAGCACGAGCTGGGCACGCGCGTGTCGGAAGTCACGCAGCTGTCCTCCAAGCTCGCGCAGACGGAGGACGCGCGGCACGACCTGGAGGACCGCCTCCAGACGCTCACCCACGAGTCGCAGCGCCGTGAGGAGCTCCTCCAGAACGAGGTCGACACCAAGGGCAAGGAGCTGTCGGACACGCTCCGCAAGCTCACGCACGTGACGCAGGAGAAGATGCGTCAGGCGGAGGTGCTCAACCGCGAGGTCTCCACCCGCACGGAGCACGTGAAGCAGCTGGAAGGTCAGCTGGAGCAGCAGGCCTCCGAGGCGAAGAAGCAGGCGGACGCGCTCAACCAGCAGGTCGCCAACGTCTCCGGCGAGCTGGACGGGGCGCGCAAGGCCATCGCGGACCGAGACTCGCAGCTGCAGCAGGGCGCGCAGCAGCAGAAGAAGCTCACCAGCGAGCGCGACGGACTGGCCGGACAGCTCCAGCAGGCCCAGGCCCAGGCCCAGCAGCAGGCCCAGCAGGCCCAGGCCTCCGCCGCCGAGGCGAAGAAGCAGTCGGACGACCTGGCCGCGAAGCTCGCGAAGGCGGAGCAGCGCATCACGCAGCTGTCCCAGGAGGCCCAGAAGTTCGCCGCCGACACGGAGGCGAAGCTCAAGGAGGCCCAGGCCCAGGTGCAGACCCGCACCAAGAAGGCCCAGGACCTGGAGCTGGCGCTGGAGAACGCCCAGAGCACCCGCGCCCGCGCGGAGAAGGACCTCAACGCCCGCGTCGCCGCGGCGGAGACCAAGGCCAACGAGGCGGCCGCGAAGCTCGCCACGGCGCAGAAGGACCGCAAGGACCTGGAGGCCCGTCAGGCCAAGGAGCTGGAGGACCTCAACGCCAAGCAGAAGGCGGAGCTCGAGCGCCGCGAGGCCATCAAGGCGCAGGAAGTCGCCCGCCTCCAGACGTCCGTCCAGGAGAAGAGCAAGGCGCTCAAGGTCGCCGAGCTGGAGCTGGCCCGCTACAAGACCAAGGCTCCGGCCGCCGCTGCCGCGCCCGCCGCGAAGGCCAGCGCCAAGGCCACCGAGGAAGAGCACCTGGCCGCCACCGTCCAGGCGAACCCGGTCATCCCGGCCGCCGCCAAGCCCCCGGCCAAGGCCGCCGCCAAGCCCGCCGCGAAGAAGGCCGCTGCCGCGCCCACCCCCGTCCCCGTGGACGAGGAGGCCCCGGAG
>NZ_RAWR01000379.1:0-4529 GCF_003986945.1 Corallococcus sp. AB018
ACCCCCGAAACCGCGCCCCCCCGTCCCACGGGGAGCACGCCCACGGTCCGTCCGACCGGGGGGACCGGTCCGCAGCGCGTGCTGCTGGTGGACGACAGCCGCTCCATCCGGACGCTGCTGAAGATCTACCTGATGGCCCGCAGCTTCGAGTTCCTGGAGGCGGAGTCCGCCGAGGAAGGCCTCAAGGTCGCCGAGGCGGAGCAGGTGGACCTCATCCTCACCGACTTCCACATGGACGGGATGAACGGCGCGGACTTCGCCGGGCAGATCCGCGCCAGCAGCAACGCCAGGCTGTCCAAGGTCCCCATCCTGATGATGACGGGCGATCCGAACGTGGCGGAGGTGCGCGCACTGGGCCAGAAGGCCGGCATCAGCGCCTTCGTGCGCAAGCCGGTGAGCTGCGCGCAGCTGATGACGCTGGTGGACACCATCCTCCCGCTGCCCCGCGCCACCGCGAAGTAGCGAAGCTTCAGGCCGGGCGCGCGAGCGCCCGCCGCTTGCGCAGCACCTCACCCACGCGCACGGCCAGCAGCAGCGCCAGGACGGCCCCGTAGAGCACCGGCTCCGTGACGTCCTTCTTCACCCGCCACACGAAGTGCACCACGCCCAGCACCGCGGCCACGTAGGCCAGCCGGTGCAGGCGCTGCCACGTGGGGAAGCCCAGCTTCCGCACCCACTTGTTCGTGGAGGTGACGGCCAGCGGCACCAGCAGCATCAGCGCGGTGAAGCCCACGGTGATGAAGGGCCGGGTGAAGACGTCCTCCGCCATGGCGCGCACGTCCAGGCCCTGATCCAACACGGAGTAGGTGAGGAAGTGCGCCGCCGCGTAGGTGAAGGCCAGCAGGCCCAGCGTGCGGCGGATGCGCGCGGGCCACGTCCAGCCCGTCACCAGCCGCACTGGCGTGCACGCCAGCGACCCCAGCAGCACCGCCAGCGCGAAGAGGCCCGTCTGGTTGAGGGCGAACTCGATGCCGTTGGCCCCCAGCTGTCCCTGCGCCCCCTGCATCGCGAGCAGCAGCAGCGGGGAGAGTCCTCCGACGGCGATGGCGGGGTTCAGCCAGGGGAGCTTGGAGGAGGCCATCGTTCAGAAGTCCCGCTTCAGGTCCATGCCGCTGTAGAGGCCGGCCACGGCGTCCGCATAGCCGTTGAAGGGCAGCGTGGGCCGGCGCGAGGTCTCACCGATGCGGCGCTCCGAGGCCTGGCTCCAGCGCGGGTGATCCACCGCCGGGTTCACGTTGGCGTAGAAGCCGTATTCGCGCTTGTTGGTGATGTTCCACGTCGTGGGCGGCTGCTCGCGCGTGAGCGTGATGCGGACAATGGACTTGATGCCCTTGAAGCCGTACTTCCACGGCACCACCAGCCGCAGCGGGGCGCCGTTCTGCGCGGGCAGCTGCTTGCCGTACAGGCCCGTGGCCAGCAGCGTCAGCGGGTGCCGCGCTTCATCCAGGCGCAGGCCTTCAACGTAGGGCCAGTCCAGCACCGGGCTCTTCTGGCCGGGCAGCTGCTCCGGGTCCTCCAGCGTGGTGAAGGCCACGTACTTCGCGAACGACGTGGGCTGCACGCGGTCCAGCAGCTTGCCCAGGGGCAGGCCCAGCCACGGAATCACCATGGACCAGGCTTCCACGCACCGCATCCGGTAGACGCGCTCCTCCAGCGGGAAGGCGGAGATGAGCTGATCCACGTCCACGGTCCACGGCTTGTGGACCTCCCCGTCGATGACGACCGTCCACGGCCGCGTCTTCAACAGGTGCGCGCGGCGGGCCGGGTCGTTCTTGTCCAGGCCGAGCTCGTAGAAGTTGTTGTAGGTGGTGATGTCCTCGTAGGGCGTGCGCGGCTCGTCCGTGCTGAAGAGGCCCTGGGCGGGCACCACCGGCTGGGCCACCGCGCCCGCGTCCGGCACGAAGCCGTCCATGGGCCGGGTGCGCTTCATGCCCAGCAGGTACAGCCCGCCGCCCACCACCGCGGCGGTGCCCGCGAACAGGCCCGCGTTCTTGATGAACTCGCGGCGGCGCACGTAGAGCTTCTCGGGCGTCACTTCGGAGCCAGGGGGCTCGGGAGGGAGCTTGTCGCGCATGACTCCCTCTATAACGCCCCAGCCCCTTTTCCGGTTACCGCCGGGCGTCCTTCGCCCGCCACAGCCGCCACCAGGGCGTGCCGGGGGACTGATGGTGCTCCCAGTGATAGCCGAAGAAGAAGCACGACAGCAGGGCCCACAGGTGGTTGCGAGGCAGGGAGCGCGCGTGGTGCGGCGCCATTCCCTCCGTCTCCGGGCGCCGGTGCGGCAGGTAGGTGCCGAAGTAGAACAGCTGCACGGTGGCCAGCACCGACGGCAGCACCCAGAAGGCCAGGATGCGCGGCTGGGGCACGCCCAGCCACAGCAGCACGTTGAACTTCAGCGCCATGACCGCGATTTGCAGCCACGTCGTGTAGCGGACCATGAAGGCCCCGAACCACGGCCAGAACGACACGCCCCGCGCCGCGAAGTCCGGGTCGTGCTCGCCGGTGGGGTCCTCGTGGTGCGCGCGGTGGTTCACCACCAGCCGGCGGTAGGACAGCCCCGCGAAGAGGAAGCAGGCCAGCATCCCCACCGCCGCGTTCACCCGGCGATTCAGGGACACGGTGCCGTGCATGGCGTCATGCCCGGTGATGAAGAGGCCGGTGGACAGCCACATCTGCAGCAGGACATGCAGCCAGGGGAGCGGTGAAGCCCACGGCAGCGCGGGCCCCGCCAGCATCCACGCCAGATGCCCACCCCACGCGCCCACCACCGCGAGCGCGAGCACGACGCCCCACGGGTCGGGAGGGGCGGGACGGGTGGAGGGCTCGGGCGCCATGGCTCCCTTACTGGCCAGGCCCCGCCCCCCGCGCACGAAGAAAAGCGCGCGGGTAGGACGGAGCGTGGCCGGGGACACTACTTCTTCGCCGCGGGCGTGGCGGCCGGGGCGCCGAAGTCCTTCACCAGCGAGTCGGCGGTGACGTAGCGCGGCTCGATGTCCACCGGCACGTTCTTCAGCCGCTCCAGCACCTTCTGCACGGAGGGGCGCACCACGCCCTGCTTCGCGAGCAGCGCCTCCGCGGCGGTGCGGTCGCCCGAGGCCTGAAGGGCCATGAGCTGGTTCGTCAGCGACGTGACGGCCGCCTGCATCTTGTCCGGCACCACTTCGAAGGTGCCGTCCGCGTTCACCTTCACCGCGCCGGTGTCCAGGAAGTGGTTGAGCTGCAGCGCGATGCCCTTGCCGTGCGCCTCGTCGATGCCGAAGCGGATGGAGCGGAACGCGGACGCGAGGAACGTCGTGTACATGGTCCGCTGCAGGTCCTTGTCCAGCGTGCCCTTGTCCACCAGCCGCTGGAGCGCCCACAGGCCGGAGATGTCCGCCTTGGCCTCCTCGATGGCGCTGGAGGCCGCCTGCAGCGCCTGACGCACCGTCGTCTGCTTCCCGTTCACGGTGACGTTGTGGGGCCCCAGGCCGTGCATCAGCTCGTGCATGAGGATGTGCGTGAAGAAGGCGTCGAAGGACACGTCCTTGCGGTCCTTCGCGGGCAGCGCCACCTTCGCGATGGGCACCAGCACGCGCTGGAACTTGGCCTCCTGGATGTTCTTCAGCATCACGCGCTTGGTGCCCTTCTCCGCCGCCACGCGCTCGTCGTTGGGCAGGTTGAAGGCCGCCGTCTGCACGCCCCGGTTGCCGTCACCGGACGAGTAGATGCTGTTGATGACGCGGATGGGGGCGAGCGCGCCCAGCTTCGGGTTGCGCAGGCCCGGCTCGATCGGGAGGTTGTTCTCCAGCTCCTGGAGCTCCGCGCTGAACTTCGCCAGCTTCTGCGTCTCCGCGTCGTCGCGCACGCCGATGAAGGCCTCGAACGCGGCCTTGTAGTTGAACCAGCCGTCCTCGTAGACCTCATAGGGCCCGATGGTGGGGTCCACGCTCGCGTCCAGCTCCATCCACGCGACCTCGCTCGCGTAGTAGTCGTTGGACAGGAACGCCGCCGCGCGCGTCTCCAGGAAGCGCTTCAGCGTGGGCTGCTGGGTGAGCGCCGCCGCCTCACGCAACAGCTGCGCGGCCATGCCCAGCTCGCCCTGGTACTCGACGCTGTAGGGCACGCTCACGAACTTGCCGTCCGTCCCCTTGCGCAGCGTGGTGAAGAAGCCCGTGGCCTCGTGCTGCTTCGCCTCCGGAAGGCTCTTCACCCACGCCTCCACCTCCGCCTTGGTGGCGCCGGCGGGATAGAAGTTTCCCTCGTCCGGCTTGGCCGGCACGCCGGGGATGAACGGCTTCGCCTCGTCCAGGCGCGACCAGGGGCCCTTGTTGAGCAGGAACGCGTGCAGCCGCTCCTTGCCCAGGGGCGTGGTGTCCTTCACCAGGTCCAACAGCAGCGTCTGGTTGCCCGCCCACGCCTGACCCAGGAAGAGCGGGTCCATGATGCGGGCCGCCTGGAGGACCTTGGCCAGGGCGCGCTTCTCCGCGTCCGGCAGCTTGGACACGTCCACCTTGACGTCCACGGGGGCGAAGCGCGCGGTCATCCGCTTC
>NZ_RAWR01000037.1:0-52740 GCF_003986945.1 Corallococcus sp. AB018
CACCTGGGGTTGCTGCTGTTACCGGAACGAAGGAGCGAGAGGCGCTTCCCACGAGTCGTAAAAATCAAGATGAGCAACTACGACAAGAAGTGGGTGAAGCGCCCTCGCCCTAACTGACCGGCATTGGACCTAGTGGTGGGCCTGGAGGGAGGCGTCTACTTCGTCCGGGTCGACCGGCGGCTCGACCGTTGTGGATGGCCCGTGGGCAGTCAGCTGGAGTTCGACTGGTTCGAACTGTACGCGGTGTCGCCCGAGGGCAAGGTCCTTGGGCGACGCGCCGTCATGCCGTAGTGCTCAGGCTGGCGGGGTGAGGTTCATCGCGTACCAACGGTCACAGCCGAAGTGGCCGGTGCGGCCCATGGGGGCGCAGAGCGGTTCGAAGCCGACCTTGCGGTAGAGCTTCTGTGCTTGCTCCATGCCCGCCAGCGTCTCCAGGTAGCACTGCCGGAAGCCGGCGCTTCTCGCGAAGTCCAGACAGTGTCTCAACAAGCGCTCGCCTACTCCGTGGCCCCGGGCCTTGGGCAGGAAGTACATCTTGCGCAGCTCGCAGACGTCCGGCGCTCCTCCGTCCAGCGGCGCGATGCCCGCGCCTCCCACCACCTGGCCCCCATGCTCCACCACGAAATACACGTGCCGGGGACGGCTGTAGGCCGCGGTCATCGCGTCCACTTCCGGGTCGTGGATCGCGAACCCCGGGCCGTCCGCTCCGAACTCGGGCATCACCGCTCGGATGACCGCCGCCACTGCCGTGTCGTCCCGGGCCTCGATGGGCCTCAACGTCAGTTCCGTGCTCATGACCTCCACGGTCCCATGAGTCACGACCGCCGGCCAGCGGCGTCGGGTGTGCACCTGTGCAGCGCCCTGCACAACCGCCACGCGCCCGACGCACCCCGGTGGATTTCAATCCTGCGCCTTTCCAGGGCATTCTCCGTGGCACGGTCGTTGTAGAGGGGGAAGTTCCATGTACTGTCCTGCCTGCCGACAAGAACGCCTGGGAATCGCGTCCCAGTGCGTCGTCTGTGGCAATCGTCTCGCCGCCCGCGCTCGCTCCGCCATCGAGGCCGAGCTCGCGCATGTCCACTTCCTCCTGGACGAGGTGCGCCGCTGGGATGTCCACGACGTGCCGCCCATGGTCGGCCGCCGCCTCACCGAGCGCTACGAGCGCCAGGCCCGCGTCCTCCTCTCAGTCCTCACCGAGACGCCCATCGACGCGCTGACGTCCGCGCCCGTCGAGCTTCGCAACGAGGCCGTGACGCCTCCGACGATGGGAGAGGGCGCTGTCGCCCTCGGTCCCGTGACGCTTCCCCCCGTGGATGCGGCCGTCGAGGAGACCCCCGTCGCGCAGGCCGTGGCCTCCGACGTAGACGTCGCTTCTGTCGCGCAGGTCGGCGCGAACGTCGTCGAGGACGCTTCCGCTGCTCACGCTGCTGTCGTCGATGCCTCCGTCGCTCACGTTGCTGCTTCTGATGCCGCTGTCTCTGACACCGCCACTGCTTCTGACGCTGTCCCCGATGCCTCCGCGACTCCGGGTTCCACGGGCGCTTCGTTCCACTTCAACTCGCTCGACCTCATCGCGTGCCTGGGCATCGCCTCCCTGTCGGATGCCTCCGCGGCTCGCCGGTTGAACTCGGGCCGTACCTCCGCCGAGTCCCGCGCGCGGGCCGTCAACGAACAGCGGACTGCTCGCCAGTTGCCTCCGAACCCGGGCGAACCCTTCGTGGATCCGCCCGCTCCGAACAGCCGCACCGCCCGCATCGTCGAGGAGACCTCGACGTGGAGCCGCGTGTGGCGGCCGTTCCTCTACGAGAGCATCGCGTGGTTCATCGGCGCGTTCCTCATCCTCTCCGGCACGCTCTACTTCGTCTTCGAGTCCTGGGACGGGATGACGTCCGTCACCCGCTCGCTCACCGTCTTCCTCATGACCGTGGGCTACTCCGTCGGCTTCTCCGTGTGGGGCGGCTACCTCGCCCGCCGCGAGTCCCTGCGCAAGCCGGGCCGCATCCTCGGCCTCATCGGCTCCGCCGTGGCTCCGCTGGGTGGCGTCGCGCTGGGGCCCCTGGGCTTCGGTGAAGCGCTCCACCTCGACGGCGTGCGCCCCTTGCTGCTCGTGCCGCTCCTCTTCGCCTGGTCCGGCGTCGCCGCGTGGCTCGCCCGCAAGCCCATCGAGTCCTTCGACGCTCCCTCGCGCCCGTTCATCCAACTGGGCCTCGTGGGCGCCACGCTCATCATGGGGCTGGCCCCCGTGGCCGCGCGCGTGGGCGTCCCGGCGGTGTGGCTCAACACCCTGCCGTGCATCCTCTTCTTCCTGCTGTCGAGCAAGGCCACCGAGACCCCTCGCAAGGGTGGTGCGCTCACCTTCGCGCTCGCCGCGCCCCTGTTCCTCACCGCGATGTTCGCCATCCGGTTGCACCTGGCCCTGGGCGTCGCCGGAACCTCTGTTCCTCCTGGCACCTACGCGCCCTTCGCGGCGTTCCTGCTCGCCACCTGCCTGCGCTTCCGCACGCTCGATGAGAAGCGCGCCGCGGATCCGCTCGCGGTCGTCACCATCGCGCTCCAGGTGGCGTGCCTCGCGGGTGCCATCGTCGGCACCAAGCCCGCCTTCTTCTTCACCGCGGCCATCTTCACCGGCACGCTCGTGTCGCTGTCGCGCGGCCCCCTGAACCGCCTGCCGTGGCTCTACCCGGCGTACGCGGGCGCCTACTTCAGCTATGCGTCCAGCGCGCAGTTGATCCCGCACGCGCTCACGCTCCTCATCAATGCCATCAAGACGCGCATGGGCTACCCGCCCGCGGCGCCGCTGCCCATCCAATATGGCGCGCTGACGGCCGTGCCCTTCGTGCTCGCGGGCCTGGTGCTCGCGTTCTTCGCCCAGAGGCGCGGCGAGCGCACCGGTGACGCTCGCTCCCTGGGACTCGCGGACGTGCTCCTGCGCTGCACCACCTGGGCCGCGCCCGCGTTCGTCATCTACTCCCACCTGGGTCCCGACTCGCGGCCCTCCTTCTTCGCCACGCTCGCCCTGGCCGCGATGTCCCTGGGCGCGGGCCTGCTGTTCAAGCGCTTCCCGCTGACCGCCGTGGGCGCGGTGCTCTTCGGCCTGCTGCCCTTCAGCGCCTTCCGCGTCTACGGCGCGGCCCCCGCGGCCGTCGTGTCCGGCGTCCTCGCCCTGGGCCTCGCGGGCCTCACGTGGCGGCTCACGGACGAGCGCACGCGGCGCTTCATCTCCGCCGTGGCCGGTGTCATCGCGACGTGCGGGTTCGCCATCGCGCTGGGCATCACTCCCGTCGCCGCGCCCGTCGTGGGCATGACGCTGGGGGCCGCGGGCGTCCTGCTGGCCGCGTACCGGCTGCGCGACGAGAACTTCCTGGCCTACGGCGCCTTCCTCGCGGGCGCCATCCTGCCGAAGCTGGCCGCGGCCCACTCCACGCAGGCGCTGGTCGCCGCGATGGTGGGCGGCGCGCTGGTGCTGGCGCTCCTGGGCGAGCGCGGCGGCCTGCTCAAGCGGTTCGGCGTGCCGGGCCTCCTGTACGCGGGGCTCGCGGTGGTGTGGGGCCTGACCGAGCAGGTCTTCATGGGCCCCGTGCTCCTCACCGCCGCCGCGACGGTGGCGGTGGCCTCCCGCTCCTTCCCCGGCGTCCGTCCGTTCGCGGTCGTGCTCGTGGGCTTCGCGCTCCTGCCGGACGTGCCGCACGCCTACACCGCGTGGGGGCTGTCGCCGGGGCTCTCGCTGGTGCTGCTCGTCACCGGATCGCTCGTGGGCTCCATCGTCGCCGCGCGCAAGGGCAAGAGCGCGAGCACCACCACCGCGGGCATCCTCGCGCTCATCCTGCCGCTGTTGCCGGTGGCCCTGGGCCGCTCCAGTGATCAGTCCCTGTTCCTGATGGGCGCTGCGCTGGCGGCGCTCTTCACCGCCCGCACGCTGCCCGTGACGTTGGGGCTGATGCTGGCCTCCATCGAGGCCGTCTTCGCGCTGCACTCGTCCGGCCCGCTGGCCCTGTTGGGGCTCGCCACTTTCCTCAGCGTCCTGGCCCTCCTGGAGGACGTGCCCGCGGTGCGGCGCATCGCCGCGGGTGGCGAGTCCTTCCGCATCGTCGCCACACTGGGCGCGATGGTGGTGCTGGCGGACGCCTCCTTGTCGTGGGACGGGCACGCGCTGTCGCAGATGCGCGGCGCCACGCAGCTCGCGCTCATGGGTCCGGCGCTGCTGCCGCTGTTGTGGACGCGCTCGCTGCACCGGCCCTTCGCCGCGGCGCTGATGGTGCCCTACGGTGTGGTGACCCTGATGGCCTGGCACCCTCCCTTCGCGTGGACCGCGCTGCTGCCGCTGTTCCCGCTGCTGGTGGTGCGCGTCGTGGAGCACGTGCCGGCCGTCTCCTCGCTGCTCCTGCGCTCGCGGGAAGAGGGCCCGCGCCACGAGCTGTCGATGTGCATGCAGGTGGCGCTCGCGTGCCTGGGCGGACTGGCGCTGCTGGTTCCGGAACAGGAAATGAGCCAGCGCACGGCCCTCTTCTGCGCCATCGCGCTGGTGCCCATGACGGGCCCGCTGCCTTCTGTCCGCGTCATCGCCGCGTCCCTGCTGCTGATGTTCATTCCGGAGGCGCGGCCCTGGGCCACGGGCCTGCTGTTGGCCCTGGCGCTGGCGGACCACCACGCGCCCCAGGCCCTGGTCTCCTTCTTCCGCGTCCCGCGTGACACGGCGCTGCGTGCTTCCGCCACGGGCTCGGCCCTGGCGATCGCGGCGATGTCCACGCTGGTGTCGCCGACCCCTGGCTCTCTGTCGGTGCTGGGGGCGGTGGTGCTGCTGTCCGCGTTCCTGCTGTCGCAGCGCTGGTTGCTCACGGCGGCGGTGGCGGTGTTCGCGCTCGCGCCGCTGGGCCAGACGGACGTCTTCTCGCTGGGCCAGTGGCGTCCGGAAGGCGGCCTGCTCGTCGCGGCCGTGGGTCTGGCCTCCGCGCTGCTGTCCGCGCTGTGCCAGTCCGGCGCCGTGCAGCGCACGCTGACGAACGTCACCGCGCGCCTGACCCCCGGAATCGAGGGCACCTGGAGCGAGCCGCTGTGGGCCGGCGGCGCCGGCACCGTGGCGCTGCTCGTGGGCCTGCGGCTGCTGGACGCTGGTCCGGGCGAGCTGCCCCTGTCCGTGGCGCTGGTCGCGGGCGTCGCGTCGCTGACGCTGATGGTGACGCGCGAGCGGCTGATGATGAACGCCGCCACGGCGCTGCTGGGCCTGGTGCTGGTCGCCGCCGTGCCGCCGCTGTGGGCGCCCGCGGTGGTGGCGGGCACGGGCCTGCTGCTGGCCGTCGTCGGCTTCGCGCTGGACAAGCGCGGCGTGGCGGTGGGCGCGGCGCTGCACAACGGTGGCGCGGTGCTGGCGCTGCTGTCACTCGCGGGCCTGCGTTCGCTTACGCACCCGGGCATGCCGCTGTGCGTGTTCTTCGCGTGGGCCACGGCGTGGGTGGTGGTGCTGCGCCGCCGCGACCGCGAGTGGGTGGGGTGGCTGGCGTCCCTCTTCGCCGTGCACGCCTTCCTCCTGAACTACGGCGCGACGCACTCCACTGGCCGGGGCGCGCAGTTCCTCCTCCCGTACTTCGGCGCGGCGACGTCGCTGCTCGCCACGCTGGTGCTGTCCGTGGCGGGCAAGGCGGTGCGCGGGCGCATGGGACGGGCGTTCTCCATCATCGCGCTCACGGAGGTGCTGTTCGCGGTGCTGGCGGTGCGCCTGCCGGGCGGCGCGGCGCGCGAGGCGTGGGTGGCGTGCGGCGGGCTGGTGTTCCTGCTGTTCGCCCTGGTGCGCCACGCGGCGCGCGAGGAGGACGAAGGCGCGGCGTGGCTCGCGCAGGCGGCGGTGGCGATGGGCTACTTCTGCGTGCGCTTCATCGGCCTGAACGCGCGCCCCGACGCCGCGGACAGCCTGGTGTCCATCATGGGCGGCGCGGCCTTCATCGGCCTGTACCTCTTCGTGCGGCGCGAGGGCTCGGGCCTCAAGGCCTTCCGCCGTCCCGCAGTGGCGGGCGCGTGGCTCTTCCCGCTGGCGGGCCTGTTGACGGTGCCGTGGAGCCAGCCGTTCATCGCGGTGGCGCTGCTCGTGGGCTACGCGGCGCACTTCGCGGCGCTCGGGGCGTTCACGAAGCAGAGGGGCCTCGCGTCGACGATGTCCGTCGCCGCCTTCAACACGGCGCTGTACCTCGTGTGGCTGGGCACCGGTTCCGGCGAGCCGCAGTACTACGTCATCCCCGCGGGCCTCTCCCTGCTCCTGCTCCTGCGCGTCTTCCGCAAGAGCCTGTCGCGGGACGCCTACGCGCAGCTGCGCGCCATGGCAGTGACGGGCATCTACGTGGCCGGCGCGTGGAAGCCGCTGCTCTTCAACGACGGCGGGGCGATGCTCCTGTGCGTGTTCCTCTGCCTGGTGGGCGTGGGGGCGGGCATCGCGCTGCGGATCCGCTCCTACGTGTACCTGGGCTCGGCGTTCCTGGTGACAGCGGTGGCCGCCAACCTGGTGCGCTTCGGCATGCGCGACCACCGCATCGGCGCCCTGTTCCTGTCGATGCTGGGCCTGCTCGTGGTGGGTTTCATGGTGGTGCTCAGCGCCCACCGCGCCACCCTGCTCCAGAAGTACGGGCGGGTGCGCGACCTGCTCGCGACCTGGGAGGGATGATCGCTGTTTGACGTAAAACGATTCCGGGGTTGAATGCGCCCGCTTTCACCCCCGGAGGACTTGTTGCTGCTGCGCCGTTCGTCGCTCGTCATCCTGATGTCGCTGGGCTGCCTGGTGGGTTGTGCGCACGTCCCGGACGCCGCGCCTCGCATGGCGGTGGAACTTCCGGTCTCGGCCGTCACCCGCTCCCCCGTAGTTGAAGCGCCAAGGGGTACAGCGGTGGGCGCGGAGGGCGCACTGGGCGTGAAGGCCGAAGCGCCTCCGCCGCTGGCCTTCGTGACGCCGGAGGGCAGCGCGGGACTGGCTGCGCTGCTGGAGGCGGATCCGCACCCGGTGCCGGAGGAGGCGGGCGTCATCGCGGCGGCGCTGGAGGCCGCGGCGCTCTTCACCGGTCCCACGCAGGGGCCGGGCGGCTTCTGGGACGAGTTGCTGCCGCCGCCGTCGAAGCTGGCGCGCGGCATCGTGGCGCGCGCGGCGCAGCTGGTGGGCGCGCGGCGGTTGGACCGCTCGGTGCCCAATGATTGTTCGGGGCTGGTGCGGTTGGCGTACCTGCAGGCCGGCATCGACCTGGTGGCGCACGGCTTCCTCGCGGGCGAGAACGCGGTGACGGGCATCTTCCGTCGCGCGCAGGCGGCGGGCGCGGTGCACCGGCTGAACCCGCGTCCGGGCGACCTGGCGTTCTTCAAGGAGACGTACGACCGCAACCGCGACGGCAAGCGCAACGACGGCATGACGCACATCGCGGTCGTGGAGAGCGTGGCGCCGGACGGCACCGTGACGTTCATCCACCGCGGGGGCAAGGGCGTGGCGCGCAGCCACATGAACCTGGCGCGCCCCACGGTGCACAAGCTGAACTCCGGTGCGCTGCTTAACGACTTCATCCGACCGGCGAGCAAGGGGATGCGCGCGTACCTCGCGGGTGAGCTGTTCGTCGCGTTCGCTTCACCTGGAGGTTTGTAGTCTCACGGCAGTCGCAGGGGACGCACGGCGCGCACGTTTGAATTGATGCGCGGGTGTGGCGTCATCCCTCGCATGAGACTGCCCCTGCTCCTGGGAAGCCTGTTGCTGTCGTCCGGCTGCATCGTGGCGGAGACGCGTCCTTCGCGTCCGCATCCGAGGCCGCCACCGCCCTCACGCCCCGTGGCGATGAACTACGACGAAGCCGTGCGGCGCGGGTTCGACCAGTGCCGCTCGCGCGGCTACCGCTGCGACCTGCAGGAGGCGCACCTCACCGGCAACAACGTGTGGAAGGTGAAGTTCCGCGTGGATGGCCGGGGCGAGAAGGGCCACCTGCACCTGGACTACGACGCGTACTCGCGCAACCTCATCAAGGTGAACGACAAGGTGAAGGGCAAGGGCCGCGATTGGGATGACGACTGGGACGGCCCGGGGCGTGGCAAGAAGAAGGGCCACGCGCACCGGGACGACTGAAGCACCGCGTGTTTCAGCGCTTCAGCAGGGCTTCGGTGTGGTCGAGCAGCTCCGGTCCGCCGGGCTGCTCATGGCCGGGGATGATGACGCGAGCGTTGGGGAAGTGCTCACGCTCGCGCTGGAGACTCGACGGCCACGCGGCGACGTCCGCGTCCTCCAGGTTGCCCAGGCTCTTGGCGTGGGCGTCCTTGATGAAGCAGCCGCCATAGAGGATGCCTGACGCCGGGTGCATGACGACGAGGTTGTCGGGCGAGTGGCCCGCGCCGGGGAAGAACACCGACAGCGGTCCGAAGTCCTGCGCATCCGCCAGCCGCCGCGAGGGAACGGGGTTGCCCTGCTTGCCCGCACGGAGCGCGGTGTCCTCGCGAGCGTGGACGGGGATGCCCTGCGCGTCGAGCGTGGGGATGCCGCCAGTCCGGTCGAGGTGGAAGTGCGTCACCACCGCGGCGCGCACCGGATGGTGGAGCGTGTCGCGGGCCCAGGTGAGCAGCGCTTGTGAGTGCTCGGGCGTCCAGCCGGTGTCGACGAGGATGGACGCGTCACCGTCCTCCACGAGGAGCCCGTTCGCGGTCACACCCGCCCAGTCCCCGCTCGCTTCCGTGACATGCATCCACACGCCAGGCGCCATGCGCCGCACACGCACGTCCTTCGCGAGCACGAACTCCTCCTGGGAATGGGGAGGAGGCACGGAGGGCGTGGAGGCACAGGCCGTGAGGAGGAGCAGGAGAGGGCCGCAGCGCAGTGGATTCATGAGGCTCCAGAAAGGGGAACGCATGGGAGGCCCGCCGCGAGTGCAAGATGGATGCACAGCGGATTCGCGGGGATCGCGTGGCCCGCGTGCCACACGCGCGTCCGCGGAGCCACGCCGGGCTCAGGGCGCGGACTTCTTCTTCAGGTCTTCAATGGCCCGATTGAACGTCTGCGGGTTGCAGGCCTTGCCGCCGGGAGGGTTTCCCGCCGCGCGCGTGAGGGCGGGCAGGGCGGCCGCGTTGCCCAGGCTCGCCAGTCGCAACGCTGCTTTCGTGCGCACGCCGCAGTCGCTGGACTCCAACGACGTGGAGTAGAGCCCCACCAGGTCCAGGCCCGAGTTGTCCTTCGAGTCCAGATAGCGCAGCGCTCCCCACTGCTTCGTCGAGGGAGTCCCTTTGGCCAGGGACTCGAGCTGGGAACGCACCGTCGTGGCGGGCAACGCCTCCAGGGCCCTGCGCGCGGAGAGGTCCTTCTCGTTGTCCCCGAAGTCCTCGGCCAGTCCGTCCAGGAGCTGCATCTCCGGAGCCTCCCGGCCTGCCTTGTCCAGGCCCAGGATGAGGGCGTGCTCCTCGTTGTGCGCGCCCACCGCGTGCTTAGCCAACGCGCGCAGCCGCGCCGTCGCCGCGTCCTTTGGCACGCCTGGCGCGTCCAGACGCTGGAGTGCTTCCTTGGGCTTGCCGTCCTTCAGCAACCCACGCGCCTGCACCAGCGGATCATTCGCGTGCACCGTCCAGGCCGCACCCGCCAGGACCAGCACCAGCGCTCCCGCGACGCCAGCTTGCACGAGCGGACGTTGCCGCAAGAGGGCCGCACCCTCGCGTGCCTTCGAGACCAGCCCAGCCAGTGGTGACACTTTCGCCCCGGAGCCGGGGATGCCCAGCGCCACGCCGAACGGCGAGCCCTCCGTCGCGCGCGTCACCCGGTACAGCTGCACCTTCTCATCGCGTCCGGGCAGGGGAATGGTGCCGCAGGGCTCGGCGGCGGCCTCGGCGCGGTTTCGCACCATGTTCACGGCTTCGGTGAAGGTCACCTCGTCCGCGGCGGCCACGTGCTCCACCGCCTTCACGACCTCCATCGGCTCGCCGAGCACCGAGTCGTTCGTCACCAGCACCTCGCCCGCGTGCAGGCACACGCGGACGTGGAGCTGGTGCTCTTGCGGCACCGTCTGGTTGTAGCGCCACAGCGCCTGCTGCATCGCCATGCCGCAGCGGATGGAGGCGCTGGGGGCCCGGAAGATCGCGACCAGTGCGTCTCCGCGCTTCTGCACCAGCTTTCCGTCGTGCTCGCGCACCAGCGGCGTCAGCAGCCGGTCGTGCGTGTCCAGCATCCGCGCGTTCTCCTCGTGCGTCTGCCGGCTCATCCGGTCGGTGAAGCCCTGGATGTCGGTGAGCATCACCGTCACGTTCTGCGCCTTCGTCACCACCGCGCCGCCCGTCACCGCTCCCAGCGGGCCCGTCAGCCGGCCCGTCATGCCGAACGCCGCCGTGCCCGTGCGCGGCGCGGTCTGCACCGGGGGCGCCGTGACCGGAGGCGCAGCCTGCGCCACGCCGAACGCCGACGTGCCGGAGCCCGGGCCCGCGGGCGCGGGATTCACGCCGAACGCCGCCGTGCCCGAACTCGGGCCGGCCGGTGCCGCCGGGTTCAATCCGAAGGCGGACGTGCCGGCGGAGGGCGTCGCGTTCGCGTGGACGATGGGCGTGCCCTGGCTGGGGGTGAACGCCATCAGCGCCGCGTGCGCCAGGCCCAGCGCTTCCGCCAGCTCGTTCGCCGTCTGCGGGCGCTTCGCCGGGTCCTTGTCCAACAGCCGCATCACCAGCGACAGCAGCCCCACGTAGCGCGACAGCTGCGGCGCCGCGCGGTCCAGCGGCAGCGGCGCGTGCGAGGCGTGCTGCGACAGGAAGTGGCGCGGCGAAGGCCCGTCGAACGGCAGCCGCCCGGACAGCACGCGGTAGGCCAGCACCCCGAAGGAGTACAGGTCGCTGCGCGTGTCCACCTTCGCGCCCATGGCCTGCTCCGGAGACAGGTACTCCGGCGTGCCCAGCACCACGCCCACCTGGCTGAGCGCGCTGCCCGCCTCGGGCTCCACCAGCCGAGCGATGCCGAAGTCCAGCAGCCGCGCCTGTTCCCCGCGCGCGGACGGGGAGATGAGGACGTTCTCCGGCTTCAGGTCGCGGTGGATGATGCCCTTGTCGTGGATGGCGGCCAGCCCTTCCGCCAGCTGCTGGAGCAGCGCCAGCCCGCGGGGGGCGAGCAGCGGGCCGCCCTGGAGCGCGTCGTAGAGGCTCTGCCCCTCCACGAACTCCATGACGAGGCACGCGGCGTCGCCGGACTGGCCGAAGTCCACGATGCGCACCACCGCCGGGTGCTCCACCGCGGAGAGCAGGCGTGCTTCGCGCTTGAAGCGCTCGGCCATGCCGGCCTGGGCGTGCAAGTCGTGGTGCAGGACCTTGATGGCGACCTTGCGGCCCAGGGAGACCTGCTCACCCAGGTACACCTCACCCATGCCACCGGAGCCCAGGGGCTTGAGAACCCGGAATCGACCGTCGAGGACCAGTGCGTCGGGGGCCAGCACGGCGCGGCATATTGCACGGCTTCCGCTTTGGGCGCATGACGTTCCTCCTGGACGGAATCACCTGGGAAACGCCTGGGTACGCCATGCCCCGCCGCCTGCCGCCCTACCGAGGGTTTGCCTAAAAATTCCAGGGCTTAGGGGTCATGGTAGCCTCCCCAGCCTCCTCCGATGGCCACCGATAGCGAGTCCCCCAAGCCCGTCGCGCCTGCTTCAGGCGCCGCCCCCGAGCTTCGCCTGTTGGATCGGCGTGCGTTCGTGGGCTTTCCGGCATTGGAGGTCCAGCCCGGGCTGCGCATCGCCGACTTCGCGCTCCAGATTCCGGACGTCAGCTTCCCGTTCAACGTCAGCGCGGGCGCCACGCGCTACCAGCGCAAGAAGCTGCTCTTCGGCTTCCTGGAGCTGACGGTCGACGCGGACCTCGTCACGCGCAAGGTGGCGGAGCTGGCCGGGCGGCTCGTGGGCATCGAGGAGCTGCGGCTGCACTTCCGCCCCGGCTACCTGGAGGGCCAGGGCCGGCTGCCGGCGCCGGAGCGCACGCCGTTCACGTTCAAGATCGCCTTCGACGCGGACGGGGACCGGCTGGCCGTCTACGTCTACGACGTGCGGCTGTATGGCTTTTCCGCCACGCCGTCGGTGCAGCTGCCGGGCTTGTTGTCGGAGGCCGTGGGCGCGCTGGGTCTGCTGCCGGACGTGGAGGTGCGCGGCGCCACCGGCTTCTCCACCCGCGTGCTGCCCGCGCTGTGCGAGCTGGCCTCGCTGAGCCGGGGCTACAAGGTGCCCACGCTGGACACCGCGCGCCTGTCCGCGGCGGAGGTCTCCAGCACCGGTCTGCGCCTGCGCTTCGCCGCCGGAGGGCTGCCGCCGCCCGCCGCGCCGGACGAGGAGTTGATGCTGGCGCTGGAGGGTGCTCGGGCCTTCGCGGACGCGGAGGGCCTGGTCGCGCAGGGGCGGCTCGCGGAGGCTCGGCAGGCGTACCTCCAGGCCGGGGACGCGCAGGACGCGCACCCGTTCGCGGCGGAGCGGTTGCTCGCGCTGCTCGTCGCGGATCCGCAGGCGCATGACCTGGCCCTGGACGTGGCGGCCACGCTGTCTCGCCGACGCGACCGCAGCCCCGCTGCGCTGTGGGGCGAGGCCGTGGTGCGCGAGCGCCGGGGCGAGGGTGCCCGCGCGGCGGAGCGCTACCTGGCGCTGTGCGCGCTGGCTCGACGGACCTCGGAAGAGGCCGCTGCGTTCTTCGCCGCCGAGGCCGCCGCGCGCTCCTCGCGCGACACCGCGCCGCAGGTGGCGGTGAAGGCACTGCATGAGTTGCTGGGCCTCAAGCCGGACCACCTGCCGTCGTTGAAGGCGCTGGCTCGCGCGTCGGATCAGGCGCGCGACCGGGCTGGCGCGGTGCGGGCGTACCGGCGGCTCGCGGCCCTGGCTCGCGATCCGTTGGAGGCCGCGGACGCGCACGTGCATCTGGCGCGGCTGTGCGCTCAGACGGAGGACGACATCGCGGGGGCCCGGCTGCACTGCGAGGCCGCGCTGCGTCTGTCGCCGGACCAGCCGGACGCGCTGCTGCTGTTGGGCGAGCTTTGCCACCGTGGCGGTGAGCACCTGCGCGCGCTGAAGGCGCTGGACCGGCTGCGCGAAGTGTCCATGGCGCGCCATGAGCTGGACCGCGTGGGACAGGCGGACCTGCTCGCGGGCCGGGTGTGGGAAGAGGGCCTGAAGCAGCCGGAGAACGCGCTGCTGCGCTACCGCGAGGCCGTGTCGCTGCTGCCCGGTGAGCCGGAGCCGCTGTTCGCCTCCGCGCGCGTGGCCGAAGGACTGGGCCGGTTGCAGGAGGCCCTGAGCGGCTACCAGCAGGCGCTGGAGCTGGCGGGGCCGGCGCCTCGTTCGGAGAGCGTCCGTCACGCAGCGCACGAGAGTCACCACGCGCTGGCTCGGCTGTCGCGCACGAAGCTGGGCGACCCTGCGCGGGCGCGTGAGCACCTGGAAGCGGCGCTCGCGTTGGATCCGCGCGACGCGGTGGCCCTGGATGAGCTGATTCCGTACTTCCGCGTCACCGGCCGCTCGCAGGAGCTGGCCGAGGCGCTGGAGAAGGCCGCCGCGCTGAAGGAAGAACCGAAGGCCCGCGCCGCGCTGTGGGCCGAAGCGGGCGAGCTGTACCGGGGCAAGCTCCAGCTGGCGGACAAGGCCGACAGGCTGCTCACGCTCGCGCTGGAGGCGGACGGCGACCACCGGCCCGCGCTGGAGTCGCTGCTCGCGCTGGCCGAGGCCCGCCGAGACGGCGCGCAGCTCACCCGCTGCCTCGCGGCGCTGGCGCGGCTGACGACGGAGCCGAAGGAGCGGGCGCAGAAGTACCGACGCCTCGCGGTGGCCGCGCGCGACCTGGCGTTCGATCTGGATCTCGCCGTGCACGCGTTGCAGGAGGTGCTGCGCGCGGAGCCGGACGACCTGCCGGCGCTGGGCGAGCTGTGCGCGTTGCAGCGCAAGCGCTCCGACCTGGCGGGGCTCGCCACCGCACTGGAGGACCGCGCGCGGGTGGCGGAAGCGCAGGGCGACAAGCGGCTGGCGGCGGCGGCGCTGCGCGAACTGGCTGGCGTGCTGGAGGCGCGGCTGGGTCGCGTGGGCGACGCGCTGGTGGCGCTGGAGAAGGCAGCGCGGCTGGCTCCGGACGCGGCGGTGCTGCTGGACCTGGCGGACCTGAGCCTGCGCTGCGAGCGGCCCGAGCACGCCCGGCGCGCGCTGGAGTCGCTGCTGGCCACGCTGCCGCGCACCGCGGCGCCGGAGAAGCTGGCGGACGTGCGCGCCCGGCTGGGCCGCGCGTGCGAGCTGCTGGGTGACCGAGAAGGCGCCATCGCCGCGTACGCGCAGGCGTTCCCGCTGCGGCGGCTGGACGACGTGCTCGCCACTCGGCTGGAGGCCCTCTACACGGAGGCCGGTGAGACGCAGGCGCTGGCCGAGCTGTGGGCCACGCGCGCGCAGGCGCTGTCCGGCGCGGACCGTGCGGAGGAGGCGGCGCCGCTGTTCCTCCAGAGCGCTCGCGCCCTGCTGGAGCGCGGAGAGAAGGCCGCCGCGCTGATGCGCCTGGCCTCCGCGCTGGAGGCGAGCCCCGAGGGACCGCTCGCCGCGGAGGTGCTGGAGGCCCTGGCCGAGCTGGAGCTGGAGCGCGGCGAGAAGCTGGAGGCGGCGCGGCTGTACGCGCGGCGGGCCACGCTGGTGCCGGATGCCCGGGCGGGTTCGAAGCTGCTCTTCCGCGCGTCGCTGCTGGCCGCCGGCACGAGCCGCGAAGAGGCCTTCCTCGCCGAGGCGCTGGAGCGCGACGCGACGTTCGCGCCCGCGCGCATCCGCCGGGGCGAGCTGCGGCTGGCCACGGATGCCCGCGCCTCGCTGGAGGACTTCGAGGCGGTGCTGGCGCTGCCTCCCGCGGACGTGGATGCCCCGCGCGAAGCGGAGCGCGTGGCCCTCACGCGCAAGGCCGCCACCGCCGCCGTGCGCGCGAACCGCACGGACGCGGCGAGGCGCCTGCTCGCGGAGTTCTGCGCGCGCACGCCGGAGGACCTGGACGCGCGGCTGGAGCTGGCCGCGCTGCACCGCAAGGCCGGCGCCCGCGAGGCCCTGGCGGACCTGCTGGTGGAGCTGTGGCCGCGCCTCTCCGGAGACGCCCGACGTCAGGCCCGCCGCGAGCTGGCCGAGCTGTGCCTCGCCCTGGGCCGCGCGAGCGCCTCGGCGGATTCGCTGCGCAGCCTGCTGGCGGAGGAGCCGCAGGACGCGTGGGCGGCGCAGGCGCTGCTGGAGCTGCTGCCTCCGCCCGGCACGGGCACGCTGGAAGAAGAGTCCGAGCGGCTGGAGCTGCTGGGCACGCTGGTGTCCGCGGCGTCGGGTGAAGCCCGCGCCGAACTGCTCGCGCGCCGGGCCATGCTGCACCGGAGCGCCGGCCGCACGGGTCCCGCGCGCGATGACTGCGCCCAGGCCGCGAAGCTGTCGCGCCGGCCCGCGCCGCTGCTGCTGATGCTGGCGGAGCTGGCGCGCGAAGCGTCGGACGCGCCCGCCGAGCTGGATGCGTGGCGCCGCGCCGTGGCCGCCGATGCCACCCTGGGCGCCCGTGCCCGGGAGCGGCTGCTGGCCCTGGCCACGGTGCTGCTGGAGAAGGACGAGCGCGCCTCCGCTGGAGACGCGCTCCGTGCCGCCATCTCGCTGGAGCCGCCCGCTGACGCGCGGTGCGATGCCTTCTTCCAGCTCGCCGAGCTGGCACGCCGCGACGGCAATCCCTCGGACGAAGCCGCCGCGCTGGCCGAGGCCGCGCGCCAGGGGCCCATCGCCCGCCGCGTGGAAGCGCTCCTGATGCGCGCCGCGCTGCTCGAAGGCCAGGGAGACCGCGAGGCCTCCGCGCGCGACCTGGAAGCCGCGCTCGGCCTGGCGCCGCGCCACGAGGAGGCCACGCTCGCGTTGCAGCGCGTGCTGCGCGACCTGGAGGACTGGGCCCGGCTCGCGGAGTTGCTCGCCGCCGAGGCGCCCCATGCTCCGCCCGCCGCCGCCGCGTCCCTGTACTCGGAGCTCGCGAGCCTCTACCTCGACCGGTTGGGGCAGGGCGCGCCCGCCGAGGCCGCGCTGCGCCAGGCGCTGCGGCTGACCCCGGCGGACGCGGCGGTGCGCCGCCGGCTGGTGTCGCTGGTGGCCGGTCGCGGAGAACTGCTGGAGGCCGCGGGCCTGCTGGAGGCCGCGGCGGAGGACGCCGACGCCGCCGAGGCCGCGGCGCTGCTGCGCGAAGGCGTCACCTACGCGAGGCAGGCCCAGGAGTTGGATCGGGCGCTGGCCCTGGCGCGTCGCGCGCATGCGCGGGTGCCCGCGAAGGGCGAGGACCTGGCCACGCTGGCGGACCTGCTCTACCTGCGCGGCGCGGTGCGCGAAGCCCTGCCGTTGCAGGAGGCCCTGGTCCAGGCGGCGGACTTCCGCGCGGCCCCGGAGGCGGCGGAGGCCACGAGCCTGCGCCTGGGCGACCTGGCCGAGCAGTCCGGCGATGTGAAGCGCGCGGTGACCGCGTACCGGTACCTGCTCACGGAGCGTCCGCTGTGCGAGCGCGCCGTGGAGCGGCTCTCCGCGCTGCTGGAGCGCGACGACCCGCGCGGTGCCTTCGATGTGCGCGTCGCCCACGCGCGCGTGCTGGCGCCGTCCGAGGACACCGTCGCGCGGCTGGTGTCGCTGGCGGAGCGGGCGCGCGAGGCGCTGGCGGACGCGGGCATCGCCGCATCGCTGCTGTCCCACGCGGCGCGGATGGCGAAGGAGCCGCTGCCGCTGCGCCGCCGGCTCGTCGCCCTCTACCGCGAGACGGGCCGCACGTCGGAGCTCCTCGCGGAGCTCCAGCCGGTGGCCGCGCTCAGCCTCCAGGCGGGGGACGTGGACGCCGCGCTCGCGGCCTACGACGAGGAGGCCCGGCTCGCGGAGTCGATGGGCCGCGCGGACGAAGCGCTGCGCTCGCTCGCCAACGCCCGTGACCTGCTCGCCGCGGGTGAACGCAACGCCGAAGCCGCCGCCTGCGAGCGCCGCCGCGCGGAGTTGCTGCGCGACGTGAAGCTGGACCTGAACGCGGCGGAGGCCTCGCTGGAGCGTGCCTTCGGTCTGGCCGCGGAGCTGGACACCGCGCGCATGGGCGCGGCCCTGGCCGAGCGCCGCGACGACGCGGCCGCCGAGGCGCGCTGGTGGGAGCGCGGGCTGCCCCGGATGACGGGCACGCGCGAGGGCGCGGCGGTGCTGCTGCGCCTGGCCCGCCTGAACCTGGGCGAGCTCTCGGACACGCCGAAGGCGGAGGGCTTCCTGCGCCAGGCCCTGCGCCAGGACCGCTGGCTCACGGAAGCCGAAGGTCTGCTCGCGGAGCTGCTGGAGCGCGACGGCCGGCTCGCGGAGCTGGCCGCCTGGTACGAGGAGTGCGCGGAGTCGGAGCTCGACGCCGACCGTCACGCGGCGCTGCTGTACCAGGCCGCGGTCCTCTACCGCGACCGCGCGAACAAGCCGGAGGCCGCCGCCGCCGCGCTCATCGCCGCGCGCGCCGCGAAGCCGGACGACCTGAACCTGACCGCGCAGGCCGCGGAGCTGCTGCACCAGGTGCGCCGCCCCGCGGACGCCGCCGAGTTCGACGCCATCCTCCTGGAGGCGGATCCGTTCCGCGAGCCCGTCTTCACGCGCCACCGCGCCTTCCTGGAAGAGAGCGGCGAGCGTCAGGCCCTGGCCGAGCTGATGCTCCGCCGCGCCGAGCGCCAGACGCCCGCCGAGGCCGCCGCGAGCTACCTCGCCGCCGCGAGCGCCTTCCGCGAAGAAGGTGCCCGCGAGCGCGCCATCCTCTGCGAGGACCGCGCCTTCGAGCTGGATCCCGCCAACGCGGAGGCCTTCCAGCACGTGCGCGAGCGCGCCGCCGGAGACGTGCGCCGGCTGGCGGACCTGCTGGGCCAGCGCGCGGAGGCCGTGACCCCCGAGGACGCGCTGCCCCTGTTGCGTGAGCGGGCCCAGCGCCTGCTGGACGCGGGCGAAGCGCTCAAGGCCGCGGAGGCCTTCGACGATTACCTGGGCCGCGCGGGCGGTGACGTGGACGCCCTCTGCGCGCGCGCCGAGCTGGCCGCCCAGGGTGGAGGCCCCGCCGCCGCGCAGCCGTATGACCGCCGGGTGCTGGCGCTGGGCGGAGACTCGCTGCCGGTGCCGGTGCGCGTGCGCACGTGGCTGCGCCTGGGCCATGCGTCGCTCGCGTCGGGCGCGTTCCACGACGCGGCGGATGCCTTCGAAGCGGTGGTGTCTCTAGAGCCGGAGGGCGCGCGCGGCGGTGAGGCGCTGTCGCTGCTCGCGGAGGTGCACTCGCGCACGGGCAACGGCCCCGGGCTGTACCGGGCGTCGCTGCAACTGGCGCGCAGGGCCCAGGACGCGGCGACGGAAGAGGTGCTGCTGCGCCGCGCGGCCGACCTCTTCGACGACCCGCGCGAGGCCATCGACGCGCTGGTGCCCCTGGCCCGGCTGCGTCCGGCGGACGCGGGCGTCATCGACCGTGCGGTGGAGGGCCTGCGTGCCCTGGGCCGCCACGGCGACCTGCTGGGCATCTACGAAGCGGGTGCGGAGGCCGCGGGAGGCTCGCGCGCCGCGGAGCTGTTGCTCGCCGCCGCGTCCGTGGCGAACGAGTCGCTGTCGGACGCGGACACGGCCTGGGCCCTCACGCGCCGCGCGGCGGAGGCGGATCCGGAGAACCCGGCCGCCCTGCGCGCGCTGGTGGACGGCCTGCGTGCGCGCAAGGAGTCCACGGAGCTGCTCGCCGCGCTGGAGCGGCTGATTCCGCTCACGGACGACGCGGACGAGTCCGCGGTGCTCCGGCTGGAGTTCGCGGGGCTGGCGAAGGACGCGACCCGCGAGGAGGCCGCTCGCGACGCGCTGGAGGTCGTGGTGGCTCGGGGCGCTTCCGGTGCCGGCTACGCCGACGCGCTGGAGGCCCTGGAGCCGCTGCTCGGTGACGCGCACGCGCGCCGCGCCGAGGTGCGCGTGGCCCGCGCGGAGCTCTCGTCGGGCGAGCAGCGCGTGTCGCTGCTGGTGGCCGCCGCTCGTGCCTTCGAGAAGGCGGGGCTGCTGGAAGACGCGTTGAAGGCCGCGAAGGCCGCCGTCGCCACGGAGCCGGACCTGCGCGCCGCGCTGCTCGTCGCGCACCTGCACCGCGCCTCCGGAGACGCACCCCGGGCGGCCCGCGCGCTGTTGCAGGCGGCCCGGCTCGCCGCCCCGGAGGAGCGTCCCCCGCTGCTGCTGGAGGCCGCCGGCCTCTGGGAGAAGGCGGGCGAGATGGGCGAGGCGCTGGAGGTCGTCGAGCGCATCGCCACCGACGCGCCGGACATGCTGTCCGCGACGGAGCTGGCCGAGCGCTTCGCACGCCTGGGCGCCTTCGCGCGCGCCCTGGACGTGGGCTTCGCGCCCGCCATGGCCGCGGGCGAGTACACCGACGCGCTGGCCATGGCCGCGCAGGCGGGCGACGTGCCCCGCACGCGCGTGGCCCTCTGGGCCCTGGTCGCGACGCCGGACGCGGACCCCGCTCACGCCTCCGCGCTGGCGGACGGACTGCGCGAGGACGCGGAGTGGGAAGGCCTGCTGGAGCTGGCGGCCCTGTCCTACGAACGTGACGCCGCCTTCGCCGTGGCGCTGCGGGACGAAGTACTGCGCGCCCGTCCGGCCCCGGTGTTCGCGCGCCTGCGCGCCCTGGAGGAACTGGGCGGAGAGCCCGGACTCGGCGCGCGCCTGATGCTCCTGCTGCCGGAGCTGGGCCTGGAGCCGGAAGCCCTGGCCGAAGCGGTGCTCGCCCGCGTGCGCGCGCTGCCGGAGTCCGCGAGGCTGGAGTCCCTGGCCTTCGCCGCGGACGGCTGGCCCGCGCGCCGCGAGGAGCTGCTGCGCGAGCGCTACACCCTGGAGCGCGAGCTGGGCCGCCTGGAGTCCGCGGAGCGCACGCTGGCGCTCATCGCCCAGGACACGAAGGACGCGAAGTCGCGCGCGCTGCTGCACCTGGAGCGCGGTGAGCTGCTGCAAGGCCCGCTGGCCCAGCCCGCCGAGGCGCGCGAGGCCTTCGAGGCCGCCCTCACCGACGACGCGGACAGCCTCGCCGCCGTGCAGTCGCTGCTCGCGCTGGTGGACGAGGCGCGCGAGTCCACGGTGTTCCTCACGCTGGCGGACACCCTCGCGAAGCTCGCGGGCTCCGACGCGTGGACGCCGTACCGCGAGCGCCTGGCGGACGCCTACGAAGCGCAGCAGCGCTGGGCCGAAGCGGCCTCGCAGCTGGAGCAGCTCCCGGACACGGACGAGCGGCTGGCCCGCCGCGTGAAGTTCGCGGAAGCGCGCGGCCTGGTGGGCGAAGCGCTGCGGCTGCGCGAGCGCCTCACGCAGGACCCCGCGGAGCTGGAGGTCATCCTCCGTGGCTACCTGGACGCGCAGCTCGTGGGCCCGGCGGTGCGCCTGGCGGAGCGGCTCGCGGACGCGAATCAGCTCACGCCCGCGCTGACGCGCTGGGTGACCGAGCGCTTCTCTCCGTCCCCGGACGGCGCGGTGCTCGCGGTGCGCTTCTGGCCCGCGCTCCTGCGTGAGAAGTGGCCGGACGTGGACGGCTGGACGTTGTACGCGGAAGCGCTGCACGCCCTGGGACGTCCGGAGGCGGAGCGCACGGACGGCATCGGCGCCGCGCTCGTGGGCAGCGACGCCCCCGCGCCGCGCGCGCCCGTGTCCCGGCTGGAGCGTCCCGCGCAGGACTTCCAGCACCCGGAGCCGGACGGCCTGGTGCCGGTGACGGAGTCGAGCCTCGCGCGGCTGCACGTCGCGCTGAAGCCGGTGCTCGAGTCGCTGGGCGCGGAAGCCGTCCGCGTGTCCGTGGACCCTCGCGGCGGCGTGGAGGCGTACCTCACGTCGCCGGACGCGCTGGTGCTGGGCGCGGGTGCGCTGGGTTGCTTCGGCGCGGTGGAGCTGGGCTGGCTGTGCGCGCTGGCGCTGGCGCTGGGCTCGGAGGGCGTGGAGCTCACCCGTCCCGGCGCGGTGCTGACGTGGGAGGACGCGGCGGTGGCGGCCTGGCGCGCGATGCCCGCGACGCTGGCGGCGGGGCGCGTGCTGGCGCGGCTGGACTCGGACGTGCGCGGCGGTGACCCGGCCAGCGTGGATGTGGGTGCGGTGCTGTCCCGCAGCGAAGCCTTCCGCCAATTGGCCCTGGCGTCGCTGGACGCCTAACCTGGAGCGCCTCATGCACCTGAAGCGACTGGCAGTGGCGCTCTTCCCCGCGGCGGCCCTGGCCGTGGCGGTGGGCTGTTTCTCCGACCCCGTCTACCCGGGAAACCAGGTGATGGGGACGTTCCGCTTCCAGGCGAAGCTGGACGCGGCGCGCACCACGTGTGACGCGGGCGCGCGAGACTTCGCGCAGCTGGACGACGCGGGCAGCTTCTACTTCGAGGGCACCTTCTCCCGCGACACGGACGCGGGCACGGGCTTCTTCACCGTGCAGGGGTTCTCGCGCGACGCGGGCTACACCGGCCAGAGCGTGTCCTCCACCCACCGCGCCGTCGCGCGCCGCGACTCGTGCGGCACCGGCTGCGAGGACTCCGAAATCGAGGAGGCCATGAACGTCATGCTCCTGAGCGACAGCCAGGCGCGCAACGTGGCCCGCGACTGCAAGCGCCTGGACGGCGGCGTGCCGGAGGGCGACCTCCCCGCGCCCACGGAGAACGGCTACGACGTGTCGCTCGCGTGCGGCTCGCTCACGGACATCTTCCTGCCGGGCAAGGGAGCGAGCTGCAAATGCAACCCGGTCACCTGCACCACCGTGTACACGGTGAGCGGCGACCGCATCGACTGAAACACCCGGGGCCTGTCCCCGTCGTGTAACGTGCGCCGCCCCGAAGTGGAGGATGGAATGGCGAAGCGTGCGGTGGTGCTCCTGTCCGGAGGCCTGGACTCAACGACGTGCCTGGCGATGGCGAAGGCGGACGGCTTCGAGCCGGTGTGCCTGTCCATCGCCTACGGACAGCGCCACTCGGTGGAGCTGGAGCGGGCGAAGAAGGTCGCGGCCATCATGGGCGTGCGCGACGTACGCGTGGTGACGGTGGACCTGCGGCAGGTGGGCGGCTCCGCCCTCACGGACGACATCCCGGTGCCCAAGGACCGCTCGGAGGACGACATGTCCCACGACGTGCCCGTCACCTATGTGCCCGCTCGCAACGCGCTGTTCCTCTCCATGGCGCTGGGCCTGGCGGAGGTGGTGGGCGCCACGGACCTCTACATCGGCGTCAACGCGGTGGACTACAGCGGCTATCCGGACTGCCGCCCGGAGTTCATCCGCTCCTTCGAGACCATGGCCCAGCTGGCCACCAAGGCGGGCGTGGAGGGCGCGACCTTCAAGGTGCACGCGCCGCTCTCCGGCCTCACCAAGGCGCAGATCATCCAGGCCGGCGTGAAGCTGGGCGTGGACTACGGGATGACGCACTCCTGCTACGACCCGGACGCCCAGGGGCGCGCGTGTGGCCGCTGCGACAGCTGCCTCCTGCGCGCCAAGGGCTTCCAGGAAGCGGGAGTGCCGGACCCCACCGTGTACACGGACGGGGTGCGCTGATGCGCGCCGCGGCGGGCCTCACGCTGTCCCTGGCGCTGCTCGGAAGCTCCCCTGTTCTCGCAGAGGATGCGAAGGCCGCGAAGCCGAAGCCCGCCGCGCCGAAGGTGGAGCTGGTGGACGCGACCACCGTCATCCCGGACCTGGTGCTGGACCTGCGCTACGCGACGAAGGACAACTTCCTCAAGCGGCAGGTGTATCCGGATGGCGCGCGGTGTCTGTTGTTGCCGGACTCGGTGAAGCGCCTGACGCAGGCCGCGGACGCGCTGCGCCCCCTGGGCTACCGGCTGAAGGTGTTCGACTGCTACCGGCCGCGCGCGGTGCAGTACGAGATGTGGAAGATTTTGCCGAAGCCCGGCTACGTGGCGGACCCGCGCAAGGGCTCCAACCACAACCGGGGTGGGGCGGTGGACCTGACCCTGGTGACGAAGGACGGGGCGGAGGTGGAGATGCCCACCCCCTTCGACGACTTCACCCCCGCGGCGCACCACGGCTACACCGGTGGCACCCCCGCCTCACGCGAACACCGCGAGGTGCTGCGCAAGGCCATGGAGGGCGCCGGCTTCCAGCGCAACCGGATGGAGTGGTGGCATTACGACCTGCCCGGCGCTACGAAATTGCCGGTGCTGGACGTGCCTTTCACCCCCGCGGGGTGACGCCTGGCCGCCTGCTGGCCTTGTAGTTTCGCGCGTTTGCATCATGGACTGCGCGTATGTGGGCGCGCGCGGGGAGTGCCTGCTATTCCTGGCGTCCCATGAGTCAAACGCTCGCGGTCGGCCTGGAAAACACGCTCATCTCTCCGAACTCGGGAGCCGCCGCGCTGGCGCCCACGCTGGCGCCCGGTGGGTCCACGACCCAACGGCGCAACACGGTGCTGCCGCGCGTGGAGTGGAAGGGCCAGCAGCCCAGCGTGGTGCCACTGCAGCGCGAGCGCTTTGAAGAAGTGCGCCCGCTGGGGCAGGGCGGCATGGGCGAGGTGGTGCTCATCCGCGACCACGACATCGAGCGGGAGGTCGCGCTCAAGCGGCTGCCTCCGGGCGCGGACCTGGACCGCGTGCTGCGCTTCGTGGAGGAGATCCGCACGGTGGGCATGCTGGACCACCCGAACATCGCGCCCGTGCACGACGTGGGCGTGGATGAGCAGGGCCGGTACTACTTCCTGATGAAGCACCTGAAGGGCGAGACGCTGGAGTCCATCATCGCCCGGCTGCGCCACTCGGAGCTGGACGCGCTGGTGCGCTATCCGTTCCAGGTGCGGGTGCAGATCTTCCTGGGCGTGCTGCACGCGGTGTCGTACGCGCACGGCAAGGGCTTCATCCACCGCGACATCAAGCCCGCGAACATCATGGTGGGCCCCTTCGGCGAGGTGACGGTGCTGGACTGGGGCCTCGCGCGCCGCGTGGGTGCGGCCTCCGACAGGGCCCTGCCGGCTGGCACGCCGACGGACCTGCACTCGGCCCGGCCGCTGCACACGGAGCTGGGCTCCGTGGTGGGCACGCCGCTCTACATGTCCCCGGAGCAGGCGCGCGGCGAGCACGACACGATGGACGCGCGCAGCGACGTCTACAGCCTGTCGGTCCTCTTCCACGAGCTCTTGTCGCTGTCGCACTACCTGGACGGCATCCAGTCGGTGCCGGACATCATGACGGCGGTGCAGAAGCGCACGCTGGACATGGGGTCCATGCACAAGAACAGCGCGCAGGGCCCGGTGCCCGCGGAGCTGATGTGGTTCGTGAAGAAGGGGATGAGCAAGGACCCCAAGGAGCGCTTCGAGTCCGTGGACGACATGGTGGTGCAGCTGCAGGCCGCGCTGGAGGGCCGCATCCACGTGCACTGCCAGCGCACGATGCTGAAGAAGACCCTGCACAAGGGCCTGCGCGCCGCGGACCGCAACCCCATGGCCCTGACGGCGGCGGGTCTGGTGGGCGCGGGCCTGGTCATCGCGTCGGCGGTGAACCTGGGCATGTCGCTCTTCGGAGCGATGCTGCACTGAGTTTCAAGGCAGGCTCGTAACTTCCGGGCGCGTCCGGGGTTGAATGCATCACCATGCGCGCCCTCCCTGTCTGGCCCCTGGTGGCCGTGTGCCTGCGCGGTCGTAGATCATGGCACCCCAGGCGCCTGAGCCCTTCGACGAAGCGCGTGCGGTGCGCGTGCTGCGAAGGCTGGCATACGGCCCTTCGGCAAGGGGCTTCGCCAAGGTGAAGCGGCTGGTCGTGGACGGGGGACGCCCAGCTTCAGTCCGCGTCCGGTGCCGCGCTGCCGTCCTGCTTGGAGACGAAGCTCTAGGCGTTCCCCACGCCGGGCATGTTGACGGAGCAACTCGTGGAGAACTCCCCCGGTCGCCGCCGGAGGAGAAGCGCGAGTGTGGCCCGGCGCGCGTCGCCTTCGAGCGCTCCTCTGCGCTCGTGCCGCGCAACGTCTCCGAGGAGAGGGGCGCGGCGAGGTGACTAGCCACGTCCTACGCGCGCGACGCCATCCGGAATGCTGACATCCTGCTCCGCGATGCGCGTGAGTGCCGCGCTCAGCCGCCACTCCAGTTCCGCGTTCCGGAGACGAGGACGGTACGCGGCGACTCCGTGAGAAGTTGGGTACGAGAGGCTGCGCACCGTGCGTGCTGGGCACTTGCCGACCAGATTCAGCCAAGCTGGAAGGCGTGAACTGCATCACCATGCGCGTTGTCCCCGGAAATCACCTGCCCTACCATCCTGCGCCCTGACACCAGCGTGAGGATCCGTGTTGCTCCGGGCAAGCCTTTCCTAGGCCGCCCACTCATGGCGGCTCCTTCGAGGACCCTTCTTCCATGCCCATCAAGAAGTCCGAGCTCTACTCTTCTCTTTGGAAGTCCTGCGACGAGCTGCGGGGAGGAATGGACGCGTCGCAGTACAAGGACTACGTCCTCGTGCTGCTGTTCGTAAAGTACGTCTCTGACAAGGCCGCCAGCCAGAAGGACTACGACCTCATCGTTCCCAAGGGGGGCAGCTTCGCCGACTTGGTCGCGCTCAAGGGCAGCAAGGACATCGGAGAGGAGATGAACAAGATCATCTCCAAGCTTGCTGGCGCCAACGACTTGAAGGGCGTCATCAACGTCGCGGACTGGAACGATGCGGACAAGCTCGGCAAGGGGCGGGAGATGGTCGACCGCCTCTCCAATCTCATCGCCATCTTCGACAACCCCGCCCTCGACTTCCGCGGGAACCGTGCAGAGGGTGACGACCTTCTCGGCGATGCCTACGAATACCTGATGCGCCACTTCGCCACCGAGAGTGGCAAGAGCAAAGGTCAGTTCTACACACCTGCGGAAGTCTCGCGCATCATGGCCAAGGTCATCGGGCTCGGCGAAGCAAAGCACCGCGGTCAATCCATCCACGACCCTACTTGTGGCTCCGGGTCGTTGCTCCTCAAGGCTCACAATGAGGCCAAGAGCGCCAGGGGGGTCGACCTAGCCCTGTACGGCCAGGAGATGGACAATGCCACCACAGCGCTGGCGCGGATGAACCTGATCCTCCACGACTGCCCGACAGGGGATATCCGGCAGGACAACGCGCTTTCGTCACCCCAATTCAAGGATGAGAAGACCGGGACGCTCAAGACCTTCGATTTTGTCGTCGCTAATCCGCCGTTCTCGACCAAGGCCTGGAGCAACGGCTTCGATCCGGGCAACGACCTCTACGGCCGCTTCGCATTCGGGGTGCCCCCGAAGAAAAACGGTGACTACGCCTTCCTGCTGCACGTCCTCGCGTGCCTCAAGAGCACGGGAAAGGGCGCCGTGATTCTGCCCCATGGCGTGCTGTTCCGTGGCAACGCCGAGTCAGACATCCGCCGTGAGTTCGTCAAGCGCGGCTACATCCAGGGCATCATCGGCCTGCCGCCGAACCTATTCTATGGAACGGGTATCCCTGCATGCATCCTCGTGCTCGACAAGGAACATGCCGCCACGCGCAAGGGCATCTTCATGGTGGATGCCTCCAGGGGCTTCATCAAGGACGGCAACAAGAACCGGTTGCGAGCGCAGGACATCCACAAGATCGTCGACGCCTTCACCCGCCAAGTCGAGATTCCCCGCTTCTCGCGCATGGTCCCGCTGGCGGAGATCAGCGAACCGAAGAATGGCTTCAACCTCAACCTCTCTCGCTACATGGATAGCAGCGAGCCCGAGGATATCCAGGACATCGACGCTCACCTGCGGGGCGGTATCCCGAACCGCGACCTTGATGCCCTTGCGCGTTACTGGCAGGTCTTCCCAAGCATTCGCGCCGCCCTATTCAAGAATGCCGACCGCTCTGGCTACAGCCGGCTCAAGGTGGCTGCCACGGACATCAAAACCACCATCTTCGAGCACGCAGAGTTCACGGCGTGGAGCACCCATGTGACCAAGCTCTTCGCGAAGTGGCAGGCAAGAAGCGCCGCTTGTCTCCGTAGAATCGCGAAGAGCGACAAGCCCAAGGTGCTCATCGAAGAACTCGCTGAGGACCTCTTGGCTACTTTCGAGAAGGCGGCGCTGCTGGATGCTTATGACGTCTACCAGCACCTGATGGACTACTGGGCCGAGGCGATGCAGGACGACGTGTACCAGCTCGTAAGCGAAGGCTGGCGCGAGGCTGCGAGGCCCCAGTTGATGGGCGATGGCAAGAGCAAGGAAAAGCCTGACTTCATCATTGGCAGGCAAAAGTTCAAGGCCGACTTGCTCCCGCCCTCGTTTCTGATCGCACGCTACTTCGCCGCTGAACAAGCCTTCATCGACGAACTGGAGTCCGAGGTTGCGTCAATCGCCCAGGCTTTGGACGAGATGGCAGAGGAGAACAGCGGCGAGGATGGGCTTTTCGAAGAAGTAAAGAACGATAAGGGCAAGATCACCAAGGCGGCGGTCGTGGCGCGACTCAAGGAACTCAAGCCCGACCGGGAGGAGAATGAAGAGCGCAAGCTGCTCGCCGAGTATCTCGCCCTCGCCGAGAGGGAGACGACCGTGAGTGCAAAGGTAAAGGCCGCCCAAGAGGCGCTTACCAATAAGGTTGTTATCAGGTACGGCAAGCTGACCGAGGACGAGATCAAGACGCTGGTTGTTGATGACAAGTGGCTAGCAGCGCTCAAAGCAGCTGTGCAAGGCGAGCTTGAGCGCGTGTCTCACACCCTCACTGCCCGTATCCGCGAGTTGGCTGAGCGCTACGCAACAAGCCTCCCACAGTTCACCAGCGAGGTGGAAGTCCTTGCAGACCGGGTCAAGGTGCATCTCAAGAAGCTGGGGGTAGTATGAAGCTGAACGCGGCACTCAAGTCATACGGAAAGCGTTCGCCGGGCGACTGGTCTGACTCAATGCTCGGTCATCATCTGCGAACTCCGATTCGCAACGGCTACAGCCCAGTTTGCCCCACTGCATCCACAGGAGTTTGGATGCTGTCACTCTCTGCTGTAACGGAGGATGGATTTAATGTGGCAGGCGTAAAGCCTGCGCCTTTGAATGACGACAGGGTTCTTGATAATCTTCTGGTTCCAGGCGACATCGTAGTGAGCCGATCAAATACTCCCGAACGTGTCGGGCTGGCTGGTCTTTACCGAGGAGAACCCGAGCCTTGTGCCTACCCAGACTTGATGATGAGGGTCCGCCCCTCCTCTTCTCTTAATTCCGAGTACCTACTCCTCCATCTTCTTTCGCACCGGGGGCGTAAGTATTTCTCCGAGTCCGCCCGTGGCTCAAGTAGCTCAATGGTCAAGATTGATCGGGCGATCTTGGAATCTTTTCCAGTTCCGGTGCCACCACTGTCAGAGCAAAGAGCCATTGCTGCCGCGATCTCTGATGTCGACGCGCTACTCGGCTCGCTCGACCGACTCATCACCAAGAAGCGCGACCTCAAGCAAGCAGCGATGCAGCAGTTGCTCACCGGCCGAACGCGGCTTCCCGAATTCAGTGGGCGGTGGGAAACCATGAAGCTTGGAAGTCTTGGGTCTTTCTCGAAAGGGAAAGGAATCCGGAAGGACGAGGTCCTCACTGAGGGAATGCCATGTGTTCGGTATGGGGAAATATATACTCAGCACAATGACGTGATTCGGTCCTTTTATTCCTTTGTTTCGCGCGAAGTCGCGAAAAGAAGCCGTCGCCTCAGGACAGGTGATTTGATATTCGCTGCGTCAGGAGAAACGGCCGAAGAAATCGGAAAGTGCGTGGCCTTTCTCGGTCACGAAGAGGCCTATGTCGGGGGAGATACCGTTCTCTTGAGCCCTTCCGGGCATGACCCTCAATTCCTTGGATACCTATTGAATCAGCCTTCTGTAGTCGTGCAGAAAGCTCGTATGGGTCAAGGCGATGCGGTCGTGCATATCAGTGCTCGCAATCTGGCGTCGCTGACTGTTTCGATTCCTCGTCAGGACGAGCAGAAAGCCATAGCTGCCGTCCTCTCCGACATAGATGCAGAGATCGATGTGCTCAATCAGCGTCGCGAAAAGACCCGGCTACTTAAGCAGGGAATGATGCAGGAACTCCTGACTGGACGGACGCGCTTGGTATGAGTGCCATCGGGCAAGCTGAGAAGAAGACCCAGCGCCGCATCGTCAACCTCTTTTGCGATGAGCTTGGCTACGAATACCTCGGCGACCTGAGTGAGGGCAACAACCGCAACATCATCGAGGGGCAACTCGAGCACTTTCTCTCTGCGTACCAGGGGTATGGAGAGCGCGAAGACGGCGACGTTTTCATGCGTCGTGCCATCGCCGAATTCATCAGAATCGCGAGTGACACGAGCCTCTCCCTCTACGACCGCAACCGGGCCGTCTACGAACTGCTGCGCTATGGCGTCAAGGTGAAGGCGGACGCCGGTGCGCTCACCGAGACGGTCTGGCTCATCGACTGGAAGTATCCCGAGCGCAATCGCTTCGCCATCGCCGAGGAGGTCACGGTCAAGCCCGCAGACCCAAAGGCGCAGGGCAAGCGGCCGGATATTGTGCTCTACGTGAACGGCATCGCGCTCGGCGTGCTGGAGCTGAAGCGTTCCACCGTCTCAGTGGCCGAGGGCATCCGCCAGAACCTCGACAATCAGAAGAAGGAATTCATCCAGCCCTTCTTCTCAACCCTGCAGTACGTCATGGCAGGCAGCGATACTGCGGGCCTTCGCTACGGCACCATCCAGACTCAGGAAAAGTATTACCTTACCTGGAGGGAAGACGGCCCGGGAGACAACCCGCTCGACAAGGCTCTGCGCCAGCTCTGCTCCAAGGCACGTTTCCTCGAACTCGTTCACGACTTTATCGTGTTCGATGCGGGTACCAAGAAACTCTGCCGGCACAACCAGTACTTCGGCGTGAAGGCCGCCCACGCCCATGTGCAACGACGTGAGGGCGGCATCATCTGGCACACGCAGGGCTCGGGGAAGAGCCTCACCATGGTGTGGCTGGCCAAGTGGATTCGCGAGAACGTGAAGGACTCGCGTGTCCTCATCATCACCGACCGCACTGAACTCGACGAGCAGATAGAGAAGGTCTTCAAAGGCGTCGCCGAAAACATTTACCGGACGAAGTCGGGAGCGGACCTCCTCGACCAAGTGAACACCACCAGCCCGTGGCTGCTCTGCTCGCTCATCCACAAGTTCGGCGCCAAGGAGGATGGCGAGGAGGTCGGTGACATCCAGGGTTTCGTGGACGAGATTAAGAGCGCGCTACCCAAAGGCTTCAAGCCCAAGGGTGACCTCTTCGTCTTCGTGGACGAGTGTCACCGCACACAGTCGGGTGACCTGCACGACGCTATGAAGACTATCTTGCCAGGCGCGGTCTTCATTGGATTCACCGGAACACCGCTGCTCAAGGCCGACAAGAAGAAAAGTATCGAAATCTTCGGGCGCTACATCCACACTTACAAGTTCGACGAGGCGGTGAAAGACGGGGTGGTCCTCGATCTTCGCTACGAAGCACGCGACATCGACCAGAGCCTCACCTCGCCGAAGAAAGTAGACCAGTGGTTTGAGTCCAAGACCCGGGGTTTGACGACACTGGCCAAGGCCCAGCTCAAGTCGCGCTGGGGCACGTTACAGAAGGTCCTGTCAAGCCAGTCACGGCTGCAGAAGATCGTCGCGGACATCTTGTTTGACATGGAGACGCGGGACCGCCTCAAGAGCGGCCGTGGCAATGCCATGCTGGTCGCGGGGAGCATCTTCGAGGCGTGCAAGTTCCACGAGCTATTCTCGAAGACGCCGCTCGCGGGCAAGTGCGCCATCGTCACCTCGTACACGCCAAGGACCGCGGACATCAAAGGGGAGGAGAGTGGCGAAGGCGCCACTGATGCCCTCGAGAAGTACGCCATTTACCGCCAGATGCTCGCGGAGTGGTTCAACGAGCCTCCAGAAGCAGCCGTGAAGAACGTCGAGGCGTTCGAGAAGGCGGTGAAGAAGAAGTTCATCGACGAGCCCGGGCAACTGAAGCTGCTCATCGTCGTGGACAAACTGCTCACCGGCTTCGACGCGCCTCCCGCGACGTTCCTCTACATTGACAAGCAGATGCGCGACCACGGCCTCTTCCAGGCCATCTGCCGCGTGAACAGGCTCGATGGCGATGACAAGGAGTTCGGGTACATCGTCGACTACAAGGACCTGTTCAAGCGCCTTGAGGGTGCGGTTGAGGACTACACGTCGGGGGCGTTCGACGGGTACGACAAGGAGGATGTGGCCGGGTTGCTCGAAGACCGCCTCGGCAAGGCGAGGGAACGACTCGATGAGGCGCTGGAGTCCGTACGCGCGCTCTGCGAGCCCGTCGAAGCGCCTCGTGACGATGAGGCCTTCTACCGCTACTTCTCCTCGAAGGAGCACGGCAACGCCGCTCAGTTGAAGGCGAACGAGCCGCAACGCCTCGCGCTGTACAAGCTCACATCGGCGCTCATCAGGGCCTACGCGAACGTCGCGAGCGAGATGCCGGAGGCCGGCTATTCCCAGCAGGAGGCTGCGGCAATAAAGAACGAGGTGACATTCTATGAGAACCTGCGCAATCAGGTGAAGCTGCACAGCGGGGATGCCATCGACCTCAAGCAGTACGAGCCTGCGATGCGTCACCTCATCGATACCTACATCCGTGCCGAGGAGAGCGAGACAGTCTCTGCGTTCGATGACCTGTCGCTAGTGCAGTTGATTGTCGAGAGAGGCGTTGACGCGGTGAATGCACTGCCCGAGCCTCTCCGCAAGAAGGAGAAGGCCGCCGCCGAGACGATTGAGAACAACGTCCGCAAGCTCATCATCGACGAGTCGCCCATCAACCCTAAGTACTACGAGAAGATGTCTGAGTTGCTTGACGCGCTGATTGCGCAGCGCAAGAAGGATGCCCTTGGGTACCAGGATTATTTGGAGAAGATTGTCGAGCTCACCCGCCAAGCGAAGAGTGGTCCGAAGGTAGGCAGCTATCCGAAGTCGCTGGACTCCGCCGCCAGGCGGGCGCTCTACGACAACCTCGGGAACGACGAGGAGCTGGCTCTGAAGGTCGATGTTGCGGTCCGGGAGAACATGCAGGATGGGTGGCGCGGTAACGTCATCAAGGCGCGCAGGATCCGCAGGGCTATCAGCACCGTCCTCCAGGCGGAGGACGCTCGTGTGGAGCGGATCCTGGAGTTGGTGAAGAACCAGAATGACTACTACTGAGGCTCACACCTTGACGGTGGGCGGCATGCGCGTGGCCGTCGTCCGGAAGGACATCAAGAATCTGCATCTCGGTATCTACCCTCCGGATGGTCGGGTCCGGGTTGCGGTACCGCTGGTGGTTTCCGACGCGGCCGTGCGGGTGGCCGTCATCAGCAAGCTGCGGTGGATCAAGCGGCAGCGGGCAGCCTTCGAGCGCCAGGACCGCGAATCCAAGAGGGAGATGGTCGGCGGCGAGAGCCACTTCTTCCTCGGGCAGCGCTACCGTCTGGACGTCGTGGAGTCCCAGGGGCCTGGGCACATCGTCCTCCGCAACCGGAGAACTCTTGAGCTGCACACGCGGCCCGGATGGGACACCCGGCGGCGTGAGCAGTTGCTGCACCGCTGGTATCGTGAGCGTCTCCGCGAGATCATCCCGCCCCTCGTCGACAAGTGGCAGTCGGCGCTTGGTGTAGAGGTCGCCGCGTGGGGCATCAAGAAGATGAAGACCCGGTGGGGCTCGTGCAACGCTGAAGCCCGCCGCATCTGGCTGAACCTGGAGTTGGTGAAGAAGCCGCCGGAGTGCATTGAGTACCTTGTCGTTCACGAACTCGTGCACCTGATCGTGCGGCATCATGACGACCGTTTTACCGCCCTGATGGACAGGCACCTGCCCAGGTGGAGGCTGGTCCGGCGGACATTGAACGTGGCCCCGCTGGCGAACGACACCTGGGAGTACTGAGCAATCTTGTCCTCGGCCTTGAACATGCAGGATGTCACCCAGGGCATGTTCGCAATGCGCCGCGACGAGCTACGCAACGCGCTGGCCGCTTTCGCGGCGGGCCTGGGCGCGAGACCGTGACGGTGCTGGTGGTGACGGAGTTCGGCCGCAACGTCCGAAGGTGTTCCCAGGCTACCGGTAGGACAGCGCCCTCGGGATGTTCATCTGAACCGTGTCGCCCTGGGAGCGCGCGGTGTGATGGAGTGCCAGCGTGCAACGCCTCCGCCGCCTCCTCATGGCCTTCATCCTTATCACCGGCATGCTGTATCTCGCGCTGTGCGCGGTCCTCTTCGCCGCGCAGCGCTCCCTCATCTACCCCGCGCCCCACACGGAGCCCGCGAACCTGCGCGACCAGCCGGGCTTCGGCGTGGTGCCGCTGGCCTCAGGCCTCAACGTGGACCGCTTCTATCTGCCCGCGCCTCCTGGGGCCCGCACCGTGGTGCACTTCCACGGCAACGGCGAGCAGCTCCTGTGGCAGCAGGGCCTGGGTCAGGCGCTCGGGGACGTGGGGTTGGGCTTCCTCGCGGTCGAGTACCCCGGCTACGGCGCGTCGCCGGGCAGTCCGTCCGAGGCGGGCCTGTACGCGTCCGCGGAGGCCGCGCTCCAGTTCCTCCGTGAGCAGGGCGTGAAGCCAGAGGACATCGTGCTCAGCGGACGCAGCCTGGGCACCGGCGTCGCCGTGGAGATGGCCCGGCGCGGATACGGTGCACGCATGGTGCTGGTGTCCCCGTACACGTCCATGGTCGCCATGGGCCAGCGCACCATCCCCTTCCTCCCTGTGTCGCTGCTGATGCGAGACCGCTACCAGTCGCTCGACAAGGCCAAGGACATCCCCATCCCCGTCCTCATCATCCATGGCGAGCAGGACGAAGTGGTCCCTGTGGACATGGGCCGCACGCTGGGCCAGCGCTTCCCGCACGCCCTCGTGGTGACCGTGCCAGGCGCGGGCCACAACGACGTGCTGGAGCGGGAGGGTCAGCAGGATCTCGCGCGGCTGGCCAGGTTCGCGCTCGACGGCAGCTGAGCGGCCCGGCAGGACGCATGACGTCCTGCGTTGCGTTCCCTTGCGCCTACCGGTGAGCGCCGGATTATGCTCGGTGTCATCAACGCGATGTTTCATCGCGTCCTCAAGCTCCCCCGAGGGATGGATGAGCATCGACCCGGCCCCTGCCGCGACCCTGTCCGAAGCGGCCCGTGAAATCGTCGAAGTGGGCCGCTTCCTCAGCGTGCGCAACTTCGTGCCCGCCACCAGCGGCAACTTCTCCCGCAGGCTGGATGCCCGCACCACCGCCGTCACCCGCTCCGGCGTGGACAAGGGCGAGCTGGTGGAGGCGGACATCCTGGTCGCGGACATCCACGCGCCGCCGCCCAAGGGCTCGTCCGCGGAGACGCCCCTGCACCTGCAGCTGTACAGGGACCGGCCGGAGGCGCAGGCCGTGCTGCACACGCACTCCGTGGTGGCCGCGCTCCTGTCGAACCTGCGGCTGCCGGAAGGCGAGCTGGTGCTCCAGGACTTCGAGCTGCTCAAGGCCCTGGGCGACACGCGCACGCACGAGGCGGCGGTGTCCATCCCCATCTTCCCCAACGACCAGGACATCCCCCGGCTCGCGGACAAGGTGACCGCGATGCTCGCGAAACGCACGGACCTGGTCGCGTATCTCATTGCCGGCCACGGGCTCTACACCTGGGGCCGGAGCATGGCCGAGGCCCGCCGCCACGTCGTGGCGCTGGAGCACCTGCTGACGTACGAACTCGAGAAGATGAAGGTGCGGCGATGAGCAAGCTGATTGTCTACAACGACCACCAGCCGGAGGCGCCGCTGGGCGTCTTCACCGAACCCGAGGACATCCGTCGCGAGCTGAAGCCCGCGGGCGTGCGCTTCGAGCGCGTGGACGCGTCCGTGGACCTGCCGGACGGCGCGGGCCAGGAGGACGTCCTCGCGGCCTACAAGCACGTGGTGGACGCGGAGATGAAGGCCCACGGCTACAACACCGTGGACGTGGCGCGCATCAAGCCGGACGCGCCCAACGTGGAGGCCGCCCGCGCGAAGTTCCTCTCCGAGCACGCCCACACGGAGGACGAGTCGCGCATCATGGTGGAGGGCAGCGGCTGCTTCTACCTGCACGCGGGCGACAAGGTCTTCCAGGTGGAGTGCACGCGAGGCGACCTCATCAGCGTGCCGGAAGGCATGAAGCACTGGTTCGACATGGGCGCCGCGCCCCGGTTCGCCGCCATCCGCTTCTTCATCCGCCCGGACGGCTGGGTGGGCCACTTCACCGGCGAGACCATCGCCGAGCGCTTCCCCAAGTACGCGCCGTGAGTGCTCCCAAGGCAGTCGTCACGGACATCGAAGGCACCACCAGCTCCATCGCCTTCGTGAAGGACGTCCTCTTCCCCTTCGCCCGGAAGCACCTGGCGGAGTACATCGCCACGCACGGGCAGCAGGCCGCCGTGCGCCAGTGCCTGTCCGACGCCCGCACGCTCGCGGGTGAGCCCGGCCTGGACGAGGTCGGCACCGTCGCGCTGCTCCAGCGCTGGTTGAACGTGGACCGCAAGGCCACGCCGCTCAAGACGCTCCAGGGGCTCATCTGGGAGGAGGGCTACGCGCGCGGCGAAATCAAGGGCCACGTCCACGCGGACGCGGCCCGGGCCCTGCGTGAATGGCACGCGAAGGGGATGCGCCTGTATGTCTATTCCTCCGGCAGCATCGCCGCGCAGAGGCTCATCTTTGGCTACAGCGTGGAGGGGGATCTGACGCCGGTGTTCTCCGGCTACTTCGACACCACCACCGGACCCAAGGTGGAGGCGGCGTCGTACACGAAGATTGCCCAGGCGCTGGAGCTGCCGCCCAACGACATCCTGTTCCTCTCCGACAACACGGCGGAGCTGGACGCGGCGAAGCAAGCCGGCCTGCGCACCGCAGCCCTGGACCGGGGCGAGGTGGCCCTGCCGCCGGGCCACGGGCACCCGGTGTTCCACGACTTCACGTCGCTCGACCCGTTCGCGCACGTGTCCTGAATTGATTCCTCATCCCGAGCCTTCCCGGAGCGGAGCCTCCCCCATGTCGAGTTCCAACAAGCCCGTGCTGGGCATCATCGGCGGCAGCGGCCTGTATCAGATTGACGGCCTGACGGATGTCTCGTGGCGCCGGGTGTCGTCGCCCTTCGGTGAGACGTCGGACGAGTTCTGCTTCGGGCGCATCGGCGACCAGCCGGTGGTGTTCCTGCCGCGCCACGGGCGTGGGCACAAGATTCCGCCGTCGGAGCTGAACTTCCGCGCGAACATCGACGCGCTCAAGCGCAGCGGCGTGACGGACATCCTCTCCGTCTCCGCGGTGGGCAGCCTGCGGGAGGATTTGCCGCCGGGCACCTTCGTGGTGGTGGACCAGTTCGTGGACCGCACCTTCGCGCGCGTGAAGAGCTTCTTCTCGCAGGGGCTGGTGGCGCACGTGTCCATGGCGAAGCCCACGTGCTCGCGCCTGGGCGACGCGGTGATGGCCGCGTGCGAGGGCCTGGACATCAAGGTCGTGCGCGGTGGCACGTACCTGGTGATGGAGGGCCCGCAGTTCTCCACGCTGGCGGAGAGCAAGATGTACCGGCAGTGGGGCTGCGATGTGATTGGCATGACCAACATGCCGGAGGCCAAGCTCGCCCGTGAGGCGGAGATCTGCTACGCGAGCGTGTCGATGGTCACGGATTTCGACTGCTGGCATCCGGACCACGACGCGGTGACGGTGGATCAGGTGATCGCGGTGCTGCTGGGCAACGCGGGCAAGGCGCGCGGGGTGGTGAAGAACATCGCGCCGCTCGTGAGCCAGCACTCCACCCCGTGCCACGCCGGCTGCCAGACGGCGCTGGAGCACGCCATCATGACGTCGCCCGACGCGCGCGACCCGGCCATGGTGGAGAAGCTCTCCGCGGTGGCGGGCCGCGTCCTCAAGCGCTGAACGGCCGGACAAGGAAGACACGGCGATGAAAGTCCAAGGCGTTCCAATGCGCTCCATCTGGGTCGAGTCCGACGGCTGGAGCGTCGGCGTCATCGACCAGACGCGCCTGCCGCACGCGTTCGTGAAGGTGAAGCTGTCCACGGCGGACGAAGCGGGCCACGCCATCCGCAGCATGTTGGTGCGCGGCGCGCCGCTCATCGGCGCCACGGCGGCGTACGGCGTGTGTCTGGCCATGCGGCAGGACGCGTCCGACGGCGCGCTGGAGCAGGCGCTGACCATGCTCCGGGCCACGCGGCCCACGGCGGTGAACCTGCACTGGGCGCTGGATGGGATGCGCCAGGTGCTCGCACCGCTGAAGCCGTCGGAGCGCGTGGAGGCAGCGTACCGGCACGCGGCGGCGCTGTGCGACGAGGACGTGGCTATCAACCGCGCCATCGGCGAGCACGCGCTGAGGCTGTTCCAGGAGGCGTGGGACAAGAAGGGCCGCAAGGGGCGGCTCAACGTGCTCACGCACTGCAACGCTGGCTGGCTGGCCACGGTGGACTGGGGCACGGCGCTGGCGCCCATGTACCTGGCGCACGACGCGGGCCTGCCCTTGCATGTCTGGGTGGATGAGACGCGCCCGCGCAACCAGGGCGCGGTGCTGACGGCGTGGGAGCTGGGACAGCACGGCGTCCCGCACACGGTCATCGCGGACAACGTCGGTGGGCACCTGATGCAGCACGGGGAAGTGGACCTGTGCATCGTCGGCACGGACCGCACGACGGCGCGCGGGGACGTGGCGAACAAGATAGGCACGTACCTGAAGGCGCTGGCCGCGAAGGACAACGGCGTGCCGTTCTACGTGGCGCTGCCGTCGCCCACCATCGACTGGACCCTCCAGGACGGCGTGAAGGGGATCCCCATCGAGCAGCGTGACGGCACGGAGCTCAGCGACGTCACGGGCCGGCTGCCTTCGGGGGACATCGCCACGGTGAGGATTACGCCGCCGGGGAGCCCCGCCGCGAACTACGCGTTCGACGTGACGCCCGCGCGGCTGGTGACGGCGCTCGTCACGGAGCGCGGCGTGTGTCCCGCGACGGAGGAGGGGATGCTGTCCCTCTTCCCGGAGCGGCGCGCTCGGCGGAGCCCCGCGAAGTGAGCGGGGCGGGGGGCCACCAGGCACTGCGCGAGGCGATGGTGGCCACCTCGCGGCGGATGAACACCTCCGGGCTGAACCAGGGCACGTCCGGCAACCTGAGCCAGCGGGTGGAGGGCGGCTTCCTCCTCACGCCGTCCGGGATGAACTACGAGACGATGACGCCGGAGGACCTGGTCCTCATGCGCTTCGACGGCTCGCACGAGGGCCACCGCAAGCCGTCCACCGAGTGGCAGCTGCACCGGGACCTCCTCCAGGCGCGGCCGGAGGTGGGCGCGGTGCTGCACACGCACAGCATGTTCAGCACCACGCTGGCGTGCCTGCGCCGGGGCATCCCCGCCTTCCACTACATGGTGTCCGCGGCGGGCGGCACGGACATCCGGTGCGCCGAGTACGCCACCTTCGGCACGCCGGAGCTGGCGCGGCACATGATGGTGGCCCTGGAGGGCCGCAAGGCGTGTCTGCTGGCCAACCACGGAATGGTCGCCGTGGGCGTGGACCTGGCAGCGGCCTGGAAGCTGGCGGTGGAGGTGGAGACGCTGGCGGCCATGTATTGGCGCGCGCTCCAACTGGGCGAGCCCGTGGTGCTGGACGACGCGGAAATGGAGCGCGTGTTCCAGCAATTCCGGGGGTATGGCCAGTAGGCGCCGCTCCGCGCACATGTTCCTGCATGATTCCTGGGGTCCCTGCCTCTAAGTCGGACAGGGGGGAGGCGGCCAGGTCAGCCTCGGTCTCCAGGAGGAGTCGGCATGCGGTGGGTTCTCGGGTGCATGGTGATGATGGCACTGGGGTGTGCCTCGCTCATGCCGGTGGGGCGGGAACCCTCGGATCCGCGGCTGAAGGACGCGCTCCAGGCCTATGAGCAGTCCGCGACGCTCTACGAGGCGGGCCGGTACGCGGAGGCCGTGGCGCCCGGTGAGCACGCCCTGGCGCTGCGGGAGGCCGTGCTCGGGGGCGCGCATCCGGACGTGGCCTACTGCCTGAGCCTGCTGGGGGAGGTGTACCGACTCCAGGGGGACTTCGCCCGGGCGGGTGTCCTCCACGAGCGAGCGCTGGCCATCCGCGAAGCGGTGGTGAACGACGACGCGGCGAAGGCCGTCACGGTGGCCAGGCTGCTCGGCTTCGCCGCCTCCCCCACCATGGAGACGGACCGTCAGGCCGGGGGCTTCTACGACCATGGGCACGCGATGTCCCGGCGGACGAACAACCTGTTCAGCCTGGACAAGCGCCGCCGCATGGGGGCGTTCGCCAGCCAGGAGGTGACCCTCAGCGAGAACCAGTCCGCCTTCGCCGAGTCCCTCAACAACCTGGCCAATCTCTACCAGGAGCAGGGGCTCTACAGCCGCGCGGAGCCGCTCTACTCGCGCGCGTTGGATTTGCGGGAGACGGTGCTCGGCAAGCACCACCTCACCGTCGCGGACTCGCTCAACAACCTGGCGCTGCTCTACCGGGAGCAGGGGCTGTATGGCCGGGCGGAGCCGCTCTACGTGCGGGCGCTCGCCCTGCGTGAGTCGGCGCTGGGCAAGGAGGATCCGCTGGTCGCGGACTCGCTCGACACGCTGGCCACGCTCTACCAGGACCAGGGGCAGTACGGCCGGGCGGAGCCGCTGGGCCTGCGCGCGCTCTCCATCCGGGAGGAGGCGCTGGGCAAGAAGCATCCGTTGGTCGCGGACTCGCTCAACAACCTGGCCAATCTCTATCAGGACCAGGGGCTGTACGACCGGGCGGAGCCGCTCTACGCGCGGGCGCTGGCCATCCGGGAGGCGGCGACGGACGGCAGCCCTTCGGACCTGGCCGCCGCGCTCAACAACCTGGCCACGCTCTACCAGGCGCAGGGGAAGTACAGCCAGGCGGAGCCGCTCTACGCGCGGGCGCTGGCCCTCTGGGAGAAGGCGTTCGGAACGCACCATCCGCACGTCGCGGCGTCGCTCAACAACCTGGCCACGCTGTACCGGAAGCAGGGGAAGTACAGCCAGGCGGAGCCGCTCTACGCGCGCGCGCTGGCCATCTGGGAGGAGGTGCTCGGCAAGAGGCATCCGGACGTCGCGGGGTCGCTCAACAACCTGGCCACGCTCTACCGGGACCAGGGGAAGTACAGCCAGGCGGAGCCGCTCTACGAGCGCGCGCTGGCGATTCGTGAAGCCGTGCTGGGCCGGAATCATCCGGACCTCGCTGCGTCGCTCAACAACCTGGCGCTCCTGCGTCTGGCGCAGCACCGCCTGGACGACGCGGTGCCCTTGTTCACGCGCGCCTTCGGAGTCTCCGAGCAGCGCCTGCGTCGCGAGGCGCTCGAGTTCTCCGAGGCCCGGTTGGCCAGCTTCCTCCAGCACCTGCGCGCGGACGAGGAGCAGCTCTACGCGCTCGTGCGAGCGCACCCGGACTCCGCCAACGTCCGGCGTCTGGCATTGAGCGCCGCGCTGCTGCTCAAGGGCCGCTCCGTGGAGGAGACGGCGGACATCTCCCGAGCGGTCTACCGGAGCCTGGGCGCGGAGGAGCGCGGCACCTTCGAGCAGCTGCGCAAGCTGCGAACCCAGCTGGCCAGTCTCTCGCTCCACGGGCCCGGAGCGCTCACGCCGTCCTCCTATCAGCGACAGCTCACGGCGCTGACCGAGCAGGGCGATGCGTTGGAGGCGACGCTCGCCAGCCGTTCCGCGCCGCTGCGCGCGTTGGCCGCGCTGCCCGCGCCGGATGACATCGTCGACCGCGTCGCGGGAGCCCTGCCGGGTGATGGCGCGCTCGTGGAGTTCATCACCTACGAGGACCGTCCCCTCGTGCTGGGAACGGGCACGGCCCAGCTCCGCTGTCTGGCGTTGGTGCTGCTGCCCGACGGGAACATCCGCGCGTTGGACCTGGGGCCCGCGGCGCCCATCGAAGCCGCGGCCTCCAGTCTGCGTGACGCGCTGGCCCGCCGGGACGCGGCCTTCGAGGACTCCGCCCACGCGCTCTACCGGCTCGCGTTCCAGCCGCTGCTCCCGCTGTTGGGGAAGGCCCGCCGCCTCTTCCTCTCACCGGATGGTCAGCTGGCGCTGGTGCCCTTCGCGGCGCTGCACGACGGCCGGCGGTACCTGGTGGACAGCTACGACTTCACCTACGTCACCTCCGGGAAGGATCTGCTGCCCCGGCCCCAGCAGCGGAGGCCGGCGTCCTCGGTGGTGGTGCTGGCGGATCCCGCGTTCAACACGGGGCTCCAGGCGTCCCCGCTCCCCGCGGGAGGCGCGTCCGTGGTGGCGGAGCGTTCGCCTTCGCTGCGGCGCGAGGACCTGGTGGCGAGGGACTGGGCACCGGTTCCGTTGCCGGGCTCGCGCGAGGAGGCGGAGGCCATCCAGCGCCTGTTCCCGCAGGCGCAGCTGTTCCTGGGACCGAAGGCGACCAAGGAGCGGCTGCTGCACCTGAGCACGCCGGGCATCCTCCACCTGGCGACCCACGGCTTCTTCCTGGAGGACGCCGCCGCGCCGGAGAACGCGCGAGCCGTCGCGACCTTCGGAGCGCTGGGCGAGGATCCTCAGGCCGCGCGCCCGCCGGATCCGCTGCTGCGCTCCGGCCTGCTGCTCGCGGGGGAGACGGAGAAGAATGCTTCCGACAGCGCGCTGGTGACGGCGCTGGAGCTGGCGGGCCTGGACCTGTGGGGCACGCAGCTGGTGGTCCTGTCCGCCTGTGACACGGGCCGGGGCGCGGTCCGGCGGGGCCAGGGCGTCTACGGCCTGCGCCGGGCCTTCCTGGTGGCGGGCGCGGAGACGGTGGTGATGAGTCTCTGGAAGGTGGACGACGCGACGACGCGTACGTTGATGGAGACCTACTATCGCCACCTGCTCGGCGGCGAGGGCCTGGCCACGGCGCTGCGTGAAGCGATGCGGGAGCTGCGAAGGGCGCAGCCCCATCCGCACTACTGGGCGCCCTTCATCGCCATGGGACGGGATACGCCGCTGCGGCTGCTGGAGGCGTCCGCGCGGCCCTGACTTTAGCGTTTCGTCGATGCGGGCTTCTGGATCAGGAGCCGAAGCGCTTGGATGCTGAGAAGCTCCTGCGGATTCCGATGAATCATCCGGTGGCAGTTGGCGCACAGGGGGATGAGTGACTCCACGGAGTTCACCCGTTTCCCTTCCGAGACCGGGACCTCATGGTGCATCTCGATGAAGTCCTCACCGAGCGCACCGTAGCGCTCGACGAAGTCGAACCCGCACACGTGACAGGTGATCCGGCCCCGCCTGTTCCTCCAGTGGGACTTCGCTTCCGCGCGCAGCCGGGCGCTCCGCTCGTAGGTCAGGTGTGTCCGATACTGCTTCCCACCTTCTTCATGGCCACCTGGGTCATCCAGCAATGCCGCATGAGCCGCTTTCGTCGGCATCTTGTACCAGCCGAGGTGAGGGAAGCGGCTTCCGGGGAACGCGATGTCGACCCTGGCGACCAGTTCGTAATTGAAGGCCACACCGAACCCCGAGGGCTGCATGGCTTTCAACCATCCAGAATTGTCATGGGTGTCGACCTCAATCAGTCGTTTCACCGTGTGGGTGAACTGACGCTTGTTCTCGTACTCGAACGCCCTGCCGCGAGTCACCTTGAGGAGCGTGGTGAAGCGTTTCAGCTTCTTGTCGTAGCCGTAGAAGTGAAGTCCGGGGCGGAGGACGAAGGTCGGCCAGTGACGTGCCTTCCATCCGCTCCACATGGACCAGCTCCGATCCTGATCATCGGGCGTGGCACGGGTCATGGCGAAATGGGCTTTGATGGTCATGGCGGTCCCTATCCGAGCTTCTGGCCAATGGCCTTCATCATGAGGGCGGCATCCGCGAGGGCGACCTTGAACCGGTCGAACTGTTCCGGGCGTTGCTCCAGGTCCTCGATCAACCGCTGCTGGTTGTAGACCTTGCGCAGAAGGTACGCCGCGAACCGGACATCCTGGACGCAGTTCTCCGGATAGGGCGGCTCCTCGTATTGGGGCTCGGGAGCGGCCTGTGCCTTCTTGACCGTGGGCGCGGGGGCGGCCGGTGCCAGCACCTGGATCCGGGTGATGTTCGTGAGGATGTCGGAGTCCCGCTCCCGCTGAACCTCGACGACGCGCGACGTGGTCGCGGTGCCAATCTCCAGGCTCTTTCCCACCCACTCCGAAGGGGGAACCTCGAAGAGCGAACGCCCCTCCACCTTCGGGTCGGAATCCCTCAGGTCGACATGGCCTCCAAGGTTCTTGGATTGGCCACGCATGACCGCGAAGCGGCGCCCTTCGTACTCGTAGACGCCGACCGTGTAGCTGCTGGAGCCCGTGCGGACCCGGTAGACCTGCCAGGCAAGCTCCTCGAGCTTGCCGAATCGGGTGACCTCTTCCGACATGGTCGCTTCCCCCCAGTGCGGGCGATGAAGCACCGGAGGGTAGGAGGAAGCCTGGACCTTGGGCATCCCTCCTCAGAGGGATGTCGTACCGCCCTGAATGGCTGTAACGCTTGTTACCTCGACAGAGAGGGATCAGGCGCTGCGCAGCGTGAGCAGTGTGACCTCGGGCGGGACGCCGATGCGGAAGGGGAGCCAGTGCCCCGTGCCGCCGGAGACGTAGAGGTGGCTGTCCTTGAAGCGGTAGCGGCCCAGCATGTGCTTGAAGGCGAAGCCGAACAGGGGAATCCCCAGGAAGGCCACCTGTCCGCCGTGGGTGTGGCCCGCGAGCGTGAGGCGGGCGCCGCGCTCGGCGGCGTAGGGGAAGAAGTCCGGGTGGTGGGAGAGGCAGAGCACCACGTCGTCCGGGTTCCCGTCTTTGAAGGCCGTCTCCGCGGAGCGCTGCCAGCGGCGGTCTTTCCCCGTGCGGCTGGCGCCGGACATGGGGAAGTCCACGCCCACCACGCGCACGCGCTGGCCGCCGTGCTCCAGCACGTGGGCTTCATCCACGAGCAGCCGGACCGGCGCGCCACGCTGGGCCAACTGCTCATATCCGCCCAGGACTTCATCGAGCCCGCGCCAGTGTTCGTGGTTGCCGAGCACCGCGAGCATGCCGTGGCGGGCCGTCGTGGAGGCGAGGGCGGCCATTGTCTCGTCGACCTGGTTCACGTCGTCGATGAGGTCACCGGTCATCACCTGGAGGTCCACGCCCGCGGCGTTCATCACCTCCACGGCGCCGCGCAGGTACTCGGGGGAGATGAAGGGGCCCACGTGCACGTCGGTGATCTGCCCGATGCGGAAGCCGTCGAGCGCGGCGGGGAGGCCGCGCAGCTTCACCTCCACCTCACGAACGGTGAAGCCCAGGCTGCCACCCACGACGCCCACGCCGCTGGCTCCGATGGCGAGGACGGGCATGGCCTGTCCGGCCTTCACCAGGAGGTTGCGGCGCTCCATGTTCACGCCGGGAGGCGCGGCCTGCTGGCGGCGTTCGGCGCGCAGCTTGAGGATGAGGAACGGCGGGCCCATCAGCATCACCAGCAGCGCGGCGATGCTCCACACCACGGCGAACAGCTTCACCGGCACGAGTGCCGGAGGCGTGTGGTGCAGGCCGTAGCCCGTGACAGCGGGCACGGTCCACGCCGCGAACGCGAAGACAGAGAGGCCCAACAGCACGCCATGGCGCCAGCCTCGGGTGACGACGGGCAACAGCCTGCGCAGCACGAGGTACGCGCCCAGGTAGACGAACAGCAGGACCAACAGCCTTCCCATGGTGTGCGCGCTCTCGGTGTGAGGAACCCCGAGGATAACGGCTCGCCTGACAGCGCGCTGTGCCCCGTGACCGGGTTGCTCGCCTCCTGGGCTCCACGGGAGTGAACGTGGAATAACAGGAAAATGAGAAGAATCTCCGGGGCCGGCGTCCGCGTCGGGTGGCTGTGGCTGGTGATGCTGCTGGGGTGTGCATCCGCACCCGGGCCCTTACCCTCGAACGAGTCGTCACGGGAGTGCGAGGCCAGCGACGAGGATCAGTGCCTCACGCAAGTCTGCGAGGACGACGTCTGCGCGCTGTTCCGGTGCGAGGACCTGGCACCAAAGCGCATCGTGCGGACGCGGGGAGCCATGCCGGTGGCACCCATCTTCGTGGCGCCCGGAAGCGGGCCGCAGCGAACATGGGGAAGTGCGCAGGGCCTGCCGGGCGACGCGGTGCCCGTCATGGTCTTCCGCTGGCGTCCCCGAGAGAAGCTCCCCAGCGAGCTTCGCCGCGAGAAGGCGCAACAGGAGTGGGCGAAGCGACCGAAGGAGCGGCACCACATCTTCCCGCAGGCGTTCAAGGATCACTTCGAGGAAAAAGGGATCAACATCCACCAATACGTCATCGCCATCGATGCGGAAGTGCATGCACGCATCCATCGGGGCGAGCGAGGGGGGCCATGGAACCGGGATTGGGATGCGTTCATCCAGCGGCGGCGCGACGGAGCCCAGATACCCGAATACTTTGAGCATGCCTCCCTGATGATTCAGAAGTACGGACTCTTTGGACTGACGATGACGTACTGGCAGCAGGTGGATCTCCTGCCGCTTCCAGCCGAGGACTGAGCCATGCGCTACTTTTCGGTCGAGAGCCTGAAGGGCGATGAAGCAGGGCACTGGACGGGTTCGTACCGGGCTCGCCACCGATGGCACATCTCCGGGGTCGAGTGTCCCAGGTTCGGTCCGTGGGCGGGGATGGATGCCTTCCCCTCGGTGGATTTGTCCGAGGTCGCGGAGCCCGCGCTCTCTGAGTGGAAGGGACCCATGTCCCTCCCTGAATACAAACGATTGACTGCGCTCGTGCGCCCCTTCGTTCCCCCCGAGCTTCCCCTCTACGCGGGTTGTACGTTCGGGCCCATGGTCGGAACCGCCCAAGGCAAGTTCGGCCCTGTGACCTGCTGGCCTTCGTGGGTGGTGGTCCTCCGCGAGGACGCGGTCGAGTTACTCAAGGCTGAAGGCCTGAAAGGCGTCATCGCGGTCCGGATGGAGCTCAAGTCCCGCCGGAGCACGATGCCCGCGCTCTACGAACTGGAAGCCCGGCCATTGGCGAAGCTGCATCCCGACTGCATCGGTGAGTGGAAGACGCCCGCCTGCGCCATCTGCGGCAAGCCCGAGTCGTTCGACCTGCCTCCGAAGCGCTGGCTGCTGCGCTCCTCCATTCCGGAAGGGATCGATGTCTTCGGCATCGAAGGGGCCAACCCGCGCGTCGTCAGCGAACGCTTCGTCGAAACCGTGCAGCGCCTGGGCCCCAGTGACGTGCGCTACCAGGAGCTGCCCGCCGAGTAGTCACATCCCTCCACCCGGGCTCGCGAGCCTCAGGTGCGAGTGCCGCGCCTCGGCCCGCTGGGCTTCCAGCTGAAGAACGTGGAGTAAGCGGGCAAGAAGCAGAGGAGCGAGGAGCGGAGGCGGAATGCGCGCGTGGTTGTGGCTTTGGGTTGTCTTGCTGGCGGGGTGCGCATCAGCGCCAGTGTCCTCGCCCCAAGAGGGCTGGGCAGAGTCGTCGCGGGAGTGCGAAGCCAGCGACGAGGACCAGTGCCTCACTCAAGTTTGCGAGGACGACGTCTGCGCGCTGTTCCGGTGCGAGGACCTGGCACCGGACCGCATCGTGCGGACGCGAGGGGCCATGCCGGTGGCGCCCATCTTCGTGGCGCCCGGAAGCGGACCGCAGCGGACGTGGGGAAGTGCGCAGGGCCTGCCGGGCGATGCCGTGCCCGTCATGGTGTTCCGCTGGCACCGGCGGGAGAAACTGCCCAGCCAGCTTCGCCGCGAGAAGGCGCGACAGGAGTGGGCGAAGCGGCCGAAGGAGCGGCACCACATCTTCCCGCAGGCGTTCAAGAAGCACTTCGAGGACAAGGGTATTGAGATCCACAAGTACGTCTTGATGATCGATGCGGAAGTTCACGCACGCATCCATCGTGGCGCGTTGGGCGGACCCTGGAATCGAGATTGGAATACCTTCATCGAACGTCAAGGGGCCGAGGCTGACATCCCGGATCATTTCGAGCACGCCGCATGGATGATTCGAAAATATGAACTCTTTGGTCTTCCGATGACGTATTGGCAGCAGGTCGACCTGCTGCCCGTGCCCTTCGAGGATTGAGCCATGCGCTATTTCGAAGTTCGTGGCCCGCCTGACGGTGTGGAACCGCAGTGGAGCGGTGAGTACCGGGCAGAGCACCGATGGCACCTGTCCGGCGTTGACTGTCCCAGGTTCGGCCCCTGGGCATGGATGGATGCCTTTCCATCCGTGGACCTCTCCGCTGTGCAGGAACCGGTGCTGGCCGAGTCCAAGGGGCCCATGTCCGTCGCGGAGTACAGCCGGCTGGTGGCGCTCATTCGCCCCTTTGTTCCTCCCGAGCTTCCCGTGAGAGCAGGGGGCTCGTTCGGGCCCATGGTCGGAACGGCAAGAGGCAGGTTCGGTCCGATCACCTGCTGGCCCGCATGGCGGCTGCTCCTCCGCGAGGACGCGGTGGACCTGCTCAAGGCCGAAGGCCTGCGGGGCATCATCGCGGTCCGGATGGAACTCCGGTCCCGCCGGAGCACGATGCCCGCGCTCTACGAGCTGGAAGCCCGGCCCCTCGCCCGGCTGCATCCCGACTGCATCGGTGAATGGAAGACGCCCGCGTGTGAGCTCTGCGGCAAGCCCGAGTCGTTCTCCCTGCCTCCGAAGCGCTGGCTGCTGCGCTCCTCCATTCCGGAAGGGATCGACGTCTTCGGCATCGAAGGGGCCAACCCTCGCGTCGTCAGCGAGCGCTTCGTCGAAGTCCTACAACGCCTGGGCCCCAGCGACGTGCACTACCGCGAACTTCCCGCCGAGTAGTCACATCCCCCCGCCCGGGCTCGCGAGCCGCAGGTGCGAGTGCAGTGTCTCCGCGCGCAGGTACAGGAACTGCGCATCCCCGAAGGCCAGCGCGTCCCCGTCCGTGAGCATCCGCTCCTCGCCCTCGCCCAGCTCCGCGGCGTTCAGCCAGGTGCCGTTCATGGACGCCAGGTCTTTCACCGAGCACGTCCCCTGCGTCGCGTGCCAGCGCAGCACCGCGTGATGCTTCGACACGGAGGGGTCGTGCACCATCAGCGTGCACCCCTCCATCCGCCCCACCCGCAGCTCCTGCCCGTCCTGCTCCGGCCCCAGGAAGTGGACCTCCAGCGAGTCGAACGCCTGGAGCATCACCAGCAGCCGGTCCACCAGCCGTGAGCGGTGCGCCATCCCCACCGTGCGCGCCTCCGCCAACCGCAACGCCACCTGCTGGAACACCGGCTCCGGCGGCTGTTGGATCAGCACCACCGGTCCGGAGGCTTGCAGAAACGCCTGGACGGGCGCGTAGGCGAACGGGCGGAGCTGTTGGACAGAGGGCATCACGCCCCCACGTTACCCCCAGCCCCGCCCTAGCGCGAGCCACGGACTCCCAGTGTCAGCTGCCCGGCGGTCCTTCCAACCACTTCAGGACGCGACAGACGCCTTCATCAGGTGGTCGCCGTAATCCTCCCGCAACTTCATCTTCAGGAACTTCCCCGTCGACGTGCGCGGAATCTGGGTCACGAAGAGGATGTCATCCGGCAGCCACCACTTCGCGAACTGCTTCTCCAGGTGCGCCGTCAGCTCCGCCTTCGTCGCCTCCTGGCCCGACTTGAACACCACCGCCGCCAGCGGCCGCTCGTCCCACTTCGGATGCCGCCCCGCGAACACCGCCGCCTCCAGCACGGACGGATGCGCCATCAGCGCGTTCTCCAGCGCCACGGAGCTGATCCACTCGCCGCCGGACTTGATGACGTCCTTGCTGCGGTCGGTGATGTGCAGGTAGCCCGCCGGGTCGATGGTCACCACGTCGCCCGTCTTGAACCACCCGTCCTTCGTGAACCGGTCCTTGCCCTCGTCCCCGTAGTAGGACGCCGCCACCATGGGCCCGCGCACCTCCAGCTCGCCCATGGCCTTGCCGTCCCAGGGGAGGATCTCCCCCGTGTCGCTCACGTGGCGCGTCTCCACGAACGGCACCGAGTAGCCCTGCGACGCGTACGCATCCAGCTGCGTCTCCGGCGACGCCGTGTGCAGGTCCCCCTTGAGCCGCGCGAGCGTGCCCACCGGGTTCATCTCCGTCATGCCCCACGCGTGCAGCACGTTCTGCCCGTGGCGCTTGCGGAACCCGTCAATCAGCGCCGGCGGCGCCGCGGAGCCGCCAATCACCATGTGCCGCATCCGGCCCAGGTCCCACTTGCCCGGCTCGCGGTCCAGCTGCGCCAGGATGCCCAGCCAGATGGTGGGCACGCCGCCCGCCACCGTGACCTTCTCGTTCTGCATCAGCTCCAGGAGCGACTGGGGGTCGAGGTGCGGCCCGGGCAGCACCTGCTTCGCTCCCGTGAGCAGCGCGTCGAACGGCAGGCCCCACGCCGCCGCGTGGAACATGGGCACCACCGCCAGCACCGTGTCGGACTCCCTCAGCCCCAGCACCTCCGGCATGCAGCACACCAGCGAGTGCAACACGATGGAGCGGTGGCTGAAGAGCACGCCCTTCGGGTTGCCCGTCGTGCCGGACGTGTAGCAGAGCATCGCCGCGCTGTTCTCATCCAGGCGCGGGAACTCGAACGTGGGCGACTCCGCCGCGAGCAGCTTCTCGTAGTCCAGCCGCCCCTCCGGCACCGGCCCGTCATCCGGGATGACGATGACGTGCTTGATGCTGCCGGCGGCCTTCTCGAACTTCTCCACCAGCGGCAGCAGCGAGCGGTCCACCACCACCACCGTGTCCTCGGCGTGGCGCGCGATGTAGCCCAGGTCGTTGGGGTGCAGCCGCAGGTTGAGCGTGTGCATCACCGCGCCCATCGCCGGCACCCCGAAGTACACCTCCAGGTGCTGGTGGTGGTTCCAGCTCAGCGACGCCACGCGGTCCCCAGGCTTCACTCCCAGCCGCGTGAGCGCGTTCGCCAATTGGCAGACACGCCGGTGGAAGTCCGCGTACGTGTAGCGGTGCAGGGACTTGTCCGGCCTGCGGCTGACGATCTCCTGCGCGGCGTAATAGGAGCGAGCCCGCTCCAGGAAGTGCGTCAGGGTGAGCGGGAAGTCCATCATGCGACCGGTGAGCATCGGCACCATCCCTTCGGGAGAGGGGGAAGGGCCGGATGCTACCGGATGCGCGGCGTCATGCCTGCCACTCCCGGTGGGGGCAGGCATGGCGCATGACGTCAATGTCAGCCGAAGAAAACCTGCGCGACTTCGAAGAACTCCTTGGGCACGCGCTTGAGCTCGCGGGTGGCTTCGGCCAGTTGCTCGCTGACGATTTCGTTGCCGCGCAGGGCGGCCATCTTGCCGAACTCGCCCCGGGCCACCATGTCGCACGCATGCACGCCGAACCGGGTGGCGAGCACCCGGTCGTGCGCCGTGGGGGCGCCGCCGCGCTGGATGTGGCCCAGCACGGAGACGCGCGTCTCGAAGCCGGTGCGGCGTTCAATCTCCGCCGCGACGATGTTGCCCACGCCGCCCAGGCGCGGACGGCCTGCTTCGTCCAGGGAGCCGGTCGTGACGAGCTGCTCGTTCTGCTCCGCGGACATCTTGATGCGCGTGCCTTCCGCCACCACCACGATGGAGAAGGTGCGCCCGCCCGCGTGACGGCGCTGGAGGTGCTGCGCGACGGCCTCCAGGTCCGCGGGAATCTCCGGGACGAGGATGACGTCCGCGCCGCCGGCGATGCCCGCGTAGGTGGCGATCCACCCGACGTGACGGCCCATCACCTCGCAGACGATGACGCGCTTGTGCGACTCCGCGGTGGAGTGCAGCCGGTCCACGGCCTCCGTCGCGATGTGGACCGCGGTGTCGAAGCCGAACGTGAAGTCCGTGCCGTTGAGGTCGTTGTCGATTGTTTTTGGCACGCCGACGATGCGCAGGCCCTCCTGGGACATGCGCGTGGCGGCGGACAGGGTGCCCTCGCCGCCAATGGCGATGACGGCGTGGATGCCATTGCGCTCCATGGAGCGCTTCACGCGCTCCAGGCCGTTCTCCACCTTGAACGGGTTGACGCGCGAGGTGCCCAGGATGGTGCCACCCCGGTGGAGGATGCCGGAGGTGGTCTCCCGCGTGAGGCGGAAGTGGTTGTCGTCCAGCAGGCCCTTCCATCCATCACGCAGGCCCATCATCTCGAAGCCGTGCTCGCTGGCACGGCGGACAATGGCGCGGATGACCGCATTGAGGCCGGGGCAATCACCCCCGCCGGTGAGCACGGCGACTTTCATGGATCCGGTTCTAGCGCGACCCGGCCTCCGCGCGTGAGGACGGATTGCACGGAGTGCCCGTGGGAAACCTTCCCCGGTCCCCGGGCGTGCGGGGGACCGGGCTTGTCAATCGTCCGCGGCGCTCATGTGTCATTCCCGGAAGCGTGTGGCCTTGCCGCGCGGCGCCACGCACCGGGCGGCTGAGGGGCCGGCGACCGGGGCGGGGAGGCCGGCATATGCTGGCCAACACATGGACCTACGGGTGTTCCAGACGGAGCAGGAGGCGGCCACCACCTGCGCGGCGCGGATCGCCGAGGCGGTGCGCCACACGCCGGAGCTGGTGCTGGGGCTCGTCACGGGGCGCTCGCCGCTCAACGTGTACCGGAACCTGGTGGAGCTGGCGGCCCAGGGGGCGCTGGACCTGTCGCGAGCGACGACGTTCAACGTGGACGAGTTCCTGGGGCTGCCACCCGAGGACGCAGGCAGCTTCCGCGCGTACATGGACCGGCACCTGTTCCGGTATGTGAATCTGTCAACGGAGCGGATCCACTTCCTCGACGGGTGCGCGCCGGACGCGGAGGCGGAATGCGCGCGCTATGACGCGGCGCTCGCGGCGGCCGGGGGGCTGGACCTGTTGCTGCTGGGCGTGGGGCCCAACGGGCACATCGCGTTCAACGAGCCCGGCGAGGTGCTGACGGCGACGAGCCACCGCGCGCGCCTGTCGCGGGAGACGCGGCTGTCTCACGTGATGGCGTTCGGGGATGATCCGTCCAAGGTGCCCATGGCGGCGCTGACGCTGGGCATGGCGGCGGTGCTCCAGGCGCGCAAGGTGGTGGTGCTCGCGTTCGGTGTGAACAAGGCCGCGGCGGTGACGGCGATGGTGCACGGCCCGCTCACGCCCCGGTGGCCCGCGTCGTTCCTCCAGCTCCACCGCGACGTGGAGCTGTGGCTGGACACGGGCGCGGCCAGCGGCCTGCACGGGCGCAAGCTGGAAGCAGCCCGGACCTGACCCGGAAAGGCACGTGCGGCCCCGAAAGGCCGGGGGGATGTGACTTTATTGGCGAAGTGCCAATAGTATGCGGCCATGGGTCTTCCAGTGCGAGCCGCGCTGCTGCGGGAAGTGGGTGGTCCCTTCGTCATCGACGACGTCGAACTCGATGCGCCTCGGGAGGGCGAGCTGCGCGTGCGGGTGGCGGCGAGCGGCATCTGCCACACCGACCTCACGTACCGGGCGGGAGCGGGCCGCTTCCCGTTGCCCGCGGTGCTGGGCCACGAGGGCGCGGGCGTGGTGGAGGCGGTGGGGGAGGGCGTGACGGGCTTCCAGCCTGGCGACGCGGTGGTGCTCAGCTACTTCTCGTGCCGTGGCTGCCGCACGTGCGCGGGCGGACACTTCCCGTACTGCGAGCGGGGCTACGCGGGGAACTTCTCCGGCTCGCGGCCGGATGGCTCGTTCCCCATGCGGTGGCGCGGCGAGCCCGTCCGCTCGAGCTTCTTCCATCAGTCGTCGTTCGCCACGCACGTGCTGGCGCATCAGCACAACGCGGTGAAGGTGGACGCCTCGGTGCCGCTCGAGCGGATTGCCCCGCTGGGCTGTGGGTTCCAGACGGGGGCGGGGGCGGTGCTGGAGGCGTTCCGGCTCCAGCGGGGGCAGCAGCTCGCCGTCTTCGGGGCGGGCTCCGTCGGCCTCGCGGCCATCATGGCGGCGCGGGTCGCGGGCGCATCTCGCATC
>NZ_RAWR01000380.1:0-4259 GCF_003986945.1 Corallococcus sp. AB018
TCAAGCGGACTGCTCCTGGCGCAGTTCGTCGCACAGCGTGGCCACGGCCCGGAGCGTGTTGAACAGCTCCGCCATGGACACCTCCACGCCCAATTCGCTCTCGATGCGGTTGGACAGGACCGTGGCCATCAGGGAGTTGCCGCCAATCTCCAGGAAGTGGTCCTCCGGGCGCACGACCTCCACGCCCAGCAACTCCTTCCACCACGCCGCGAGCTTCGCTTCCGTGTCCGTGGGACTGGTGGCTTCTTCAGGGCTCGGGTTCATGGCCGTTCCTCCCGCCCGCTCACGCGGGCTTCAGCCTGTCGCGCAGCAGATACTTGCGCACCTTGCCGGTGGCCGTCTTGGGCATCTCGTCGATGAGGTCCAGGCGGTCCGGCCAGTACTGGTTGGACATGCCCTGCTGCTTGAGATGGTCGCGCAGCTCGTTGAGCGTGGGCGGGGCCTCTCCCTCGCGCACCACGACGACGGCGCACACCCGTTCGCCGCCAATCTTGTCGTCTGAGTGCGCGACGACCGCGACCTCCTTCACCTTCGGGTGCGAGTACAGCGCGGACTCCACCTCCACCACGGGGATCTTGTACCCGTACCGGAAGATGACGTCCTTCAGCCGCCCCACGATGCGGATGCCGCCGCGCCCGTCGTCGCGCGCCAGGTCGCCCGTGTCGAACCAGCCCTCCGCGTCCGTCGCCGCGGCGTACACGTCGTCGCGCTTGAAGTAGGTGAGGCACTGGCTGGCGCCTCGCACAATCAGCCGCCCCGTCCCATCCGGATACGGAGTGCCGTCCTCCGCGAGCGCCGGGACGATCTTCGTCTCCATCCACGCCACCGCGCGCCCGTCGCTCTGGCTGGGCCAGTCCGGCGCATCTTCATGCCGGGTGATGGTGACCGCGCCGTTCTCCGTCATGCCCCACAGCGTGTGCAGCCGCACACCGAACACCTCGCGCACCGCCGCGATGAGGTGCGGCGGCACCGGGATGGAGCCCGTGGCCAGCTGCCGCAGCGAGGAGGTGTTCCGCTGGCGCTTTCGCTGCAACGCGATGAGGTTCATCAGGTACGTGGGAATGCCGTACGTGAACGTGACGCCGTGCTCCTCGAAGAGCTTGAGCGTCAGCTCCGGGTCGCCCACGTCCATGTAGATTGCCGTGGCCCCCAGGAGCATGGGCATCAGGTACGAATACGTGAACCCCGTGGACGCCGTCAGCAGCGACGGCAGCGCCACCACGTCCGTTCCGTCGATGCCCAGCGTGTCGCACAGCGCGCGCGTGATGCCGTAGTTCGTGTTGTGCGAGTGCACCACGCCCTTCGGCTCACCCGTGGTGCCGGACGTATAGAGGATGTTGCACACGTCGTCCGCGGCCGCCGGGGCCACTCCCTCCAGAGACGCTTCCTTCTCCCACTCGCGCTCGATGAAGTGGCGCTCGAAGTCCCGCTCGCCCGCTTGGAGGTCGGTGTTGCTGCCCAGCAGCACCCGGTGGCGCAGCGACGGCAGCACCCCCGCGATGTCGCGCGCCATGTCCCGGTGTGAGTGCCCCGTCCACGACGTGGGCCCCACGTACACGGAGGCCTCCGTGCGCCCCAGGATGAACTCCACCTCGCGCCGCCGGTAGTCCGGCGGAATGGGAGCGATGACCGCTCCCAGCCGCGCGCACGCCAGCGCCAGCGCCGTGAAGTGCCACCCGTTGGGCAGCTGCACCGCGACGATGTCCTCGCGCCCCACGCCCAGCTCGCGCAGGCCCAGCGCGAACCGGTCCATGTATCGCGCCAGCTCCGCGTACGTCAGCCGCGTGATGTCCTTGGAAAAGTACCGTGCGGCGATGATCGCGGTCTTGTCCGGGTGCGCCTGGACGCAGCGACGCAGATCGTCAACCACCGTGGTGTCACGCCACCAACCCTTTCGGCGGTACTCCGAACCCTTCTCCAATGCCGCTGCGTTATGGAAACGCTGCCCCATGCGAAGGTCTCCTCCGAGTGACGCGAAACCGGGGAATGCCGGGCCTTCCGCGCGTGTAACACCGCGAGATTACCGGGCAAGACGGTTTTTTCTTGTAGGTCTATATCTTGAGAAAATCCGCGTTGACGGCGCATGATGCGATTTCCTAGGGTGTCTCACAACAGCCGGATTCCGGGGCTGTAACAGCGACGCTACGGGCATGACTTTCTCGGCGAATCCAACGACCCCCGGGCTGTCGCGCGACGCGCGGACGCCAGATGAACCCACGGCCTCCGGTGGCCCGGTGGTGCCTGCCCGCACCAGTGACGGGGCTGCGGGCGCCGCGTCGGATGCGGGGCTGGCGTTGCTGCCCCGGCGGGCCCTGCGGATCCGGCGGACCATCGTGCGGCTGGCGGCGACGCCGTCGGGCTGTCACCTGGGCGGCTCGCTGTCGATGGTGGAGATTCTGGTGGCGCTGCTGGGCCGGGTGATGCGCGTGGATCCGCGCGCGCCGAAGTCACCGGAGCGCGACCACCTCATCCTGTCCAAGGGGCACGCTGCGGCGGGGCTCTACGCGGCGCTGGCGGAGTTCGGCTTCGTGGACGTGGAGACGCTGGTGCGCGAGTACAACGCGGACGGCAGCATCTTCACCGGTCACGTGAACGCGGCGGTGCCGGGCGTGGAGTTCGCCACCGGCAGCCTGGGCCATGGGCTGGGGTTGGGTGTGGGGCTGACGCTCGGGCATGTGCTGCGCGGGGAACCCAACCGCACCTTCGTCGTCTGCGGCGACGGAGAGATGGGCGAGGGCTCCAACTGGGAAGCGCTCCAGGTGGCGTCGCACCGCAAGCTCACCGGCCTCACGCTGATCATCGACCGCAACGGCGGACAGAACGACGGCCCCACCGAAGCCATCCTGTCGCAGGAGGCGTTGGTGCAGAGGCTGGACGCGTTCGGCTTCCAGTCGCTGGAGGTGGACGGGCACGACCTGCCCGCATTGGTGGCCGCGCTGGAGGCGCCCGTCGTGGGCGGACGTCCGCGCGCCATCGTCGCGCGGACGCGCAAGGGCGCGGGTGTGCCGATGCTCAAGGGCAAGGGGCCGCACTACGCGGTGTTCTCGCCGGAGCACCTGCGCCGGGCGCTCGCGTCGCTGGGGGAGGACGGCCAGTGAGCGCGTCGATCGAGTCGACGGTGGACCTGGCCCGGGCGCCGGAGGCGTGGCTCGCCGCGCACCCGGAGCTGTCCAGCCGGCTGGTGTTCCGGCACGCGGCGGCGCGCTTCGCGGAGGAGGACGCGCGCGTCGTCTTCCTGGAGGCGGACCTGGGCGGCGGAGGCGATCCGTTCGAGGCGCGCCACCCCCAGCGCTACTTCAACCTGGGCATCTGCGAGGCCACCATGCTGGACATGGCGTGTGGCCTGGCGCACGGCGGACACACCGTCATCGCGCACAGCTTCGCGGCGTTCGGCGTGATGCGCGCGTGCGAGCAGGTGCGGCTGAACCTGGCCTATGCGCGCGCCAACGTGAAGCTGGTGTGCGACTACGGCGGCGTGGCGGGCGCCTTCTTTGGCCCCACGCACCACGCCATCGAAGACCTGGCCGTGCTGCGCGCGATGCCCAACCTCACCGTGGTGTCGCCCGCGGACGGCCTGGAGACGGTGCACGCCACGCGCGCGATGCTCCAGCACGACGGACCGGTGTACCTGCGGCTGGGCCGCAACCGCGTCACCCGGCTGGACATCCCGCGCCCGCCGTTCAAACTGGGCCGCGCAGCGCTCCTGCGCGAGGGCGACGACGTGGGGTTGCTCGCGCACGGTGAGGTGGGCGTGTCCGTGGCGCTGGATGCCGCGAAGCTCCTGGATGCACAAGGTGTCTCCGCGCGCGTGCTCAACGTGCACACGCTGAAGCCGCTGGACGAGGAGGCGGTGCGCGAGACGGCGGCGCGCACGCGGCTCCTGGTGACCGTGGAGGAGCACAACGTGCTGGGCGGACTGGGCAGCGCGGTGTGCGAAACGGTGTGCTCGCTGGACCTGCAGCGGCGCGTGCTGCGCGTGGGCTTGCAGGACCGGTACGACTCGCGCGCCGGTTCGCACGAGGCCCTGCTCAAGGGGCATGGGCTGGAGGGCGGGCAGGTGGCCGAGCGCATCCTGGGAGTGCTCCCAAGAACCCCGGTGTTTGCCGTGGAATCCGCAACGAGGAGGGACTGACATGCAGGTCCAGAACCCGAACCCGATGACGCAGTCCGTGCCGCCGGAGCAGTGCCCGCTGTGCGCGCAGCCGGTGCCGGGCGGCAACCGGATGGTGGGCGAGGTGCTCTCCTGTGGCGGCTGTTCC
>NZ_RAWR01000381.1:0-4404 GCF_003986945.1 Corallococcus sp. AB018
ACGCAGTTCCTCGCCCCCAGCGTCATCGCGCAGCCAGGGTATTTCGTTCCAGGGGGCGGGAGGACCAGTGTTCCTCGATGGCCTGGACGAACTCGGGACGGACGATTTTCGCGCGCGCGAGCAGGAAGTCACCCTCGTCACGCCGGAGGTAGAGGCCCTCCATGGGCGCATGGGTGAGGTGCGAGGGGCCGAGCAGGTTCACCACGTCGTCCGCCGTGAGATGCGCGCGCGCGACAGTGGGCACCGCCGCGAGGCCGAGCGAGGCCACGAGGGCGTCTCGTTTCGGGGAAGACCAGAAGCGTCCGGCCCGCTTGTCGTAGACGTCGAAGGCGAGGAACCAGTCGGGCAAGGCGTCGTAGTGCACGCTGTGGACCGCGAAGCACCATTCGCCAAAGAGCATCAAGTGTTGGCCCAGGGTCTCGACAAGTTGCTGGCGCCTTGTCTCCAGCCAGGGCCACAGCGGCTGGAACTGGGGGGATGCTCGGGGACCAAGGTAGGCGCCGCGGTTCTGGGCTCGCAGCCCGCCGTCGGCGCCTACGGAGATGCCGAGGTTCGCCCCGTCGATCTTTTCCTCGATGAGGACCTCGCCATCGAGGAACTCCCGTGCCTCAGGTGGGGAGAGGACCTTGTCATGGCGTACCGGCCTGGAGGAAAGCCAGGCGAGGTGCGGGGTGTGGGGGAACTTGAAGAAGTCGTCAGCCATCACTCCCCACCCTGACGCTCGTGGAGTTCCTCAATGTCCTCGGGGCAGAGAAAGTGGATGCGGACCCCGCAGCGCTCGAACTCTCTCCGCAGTCCCCACCATTTACTGTCCGTTGCCTGGAGGATGGGCGGTCGATCCTCGTGGGCGCAGCTCGCCGCGACGAACTTGCGGTCCGCTGGGTCGAAGCCGGCAAGCGCCTGGTCACGGGGAAACTCCTCGAAGTCGCGGGGATCGTCCTGGCGTGGCGTCAGCGAGACCCGGACGCAGCGATCCGGATTGGCGTGATTGGTCAGGACCCACTTGAGGAAGCGGTCTCCCACGCCTGGCTGGCCCGTGGGAGATAGCTTGTGTTTGTACTCGTTGATGATGAGCCATTTGTCATCAAGGACGATGCGCCCGCTCTGGATGACATCGTTGATCGCCCGGACACAGGCCTGAACGCACGCGGGGCTGACCGTGTTCGCCTTGTTGGCGGTGAGCGGCACATTGGTGTCGACGACGGATGGCGCAGGGGACGCGCTCATTGGGGGGCCTGCTCCTGCTGGCGCTTCATCGCCGCCTCGGTCATCGCCACGAGGTCGCCCATGTCATCGCCGAAGAAGTCCTTCGGCCAGTTGATGATGTTCCCGAATTCGTCAAGCTTCAGCTTCTCGATGCGCGAGCCCTCAGGACCGGGTGAGCAAAAGTAGATGGCTGTCTCCTCCGGCAGCAGTCTCCCTTCCGCGATGCGCCGCTGGATCCGGCGCAGGATGTGCTCGGAGTGGCTCTCGATGATCAGCTGGGTGTTGCGAGGCTGCCCATCCTCACTGGCGTGAATCGCATCGATGAAAACGTCCGCGAGCTCCGACTGTGCCTTTGGATGCAGGTGGAGTTCGGGCTGCTCGAAGAGCAGCGTGGATCCGGGCTCGGTATAGAAACATTGAAGCAATACAGGCATGACCTGGGACACACCGAACCCAACGTCCGGCAAACGAACCGCCATCGGGTTGCCAGCAGTGCGAACAAAGACTTCGTACTCTTTCCGATGGGGGGCGATGGGCCGCACCTCGAAGGAGTCCAGCAGTCCCATGCTGACCAGCCTCTCCGCGATCAACTGCGCAAAAGGACGGGCAGGGTGGTCCTCCACCTGGATTGAGCGCTCATTCGCGGCCAGAAGCGCGGCGACCGCGAGGCTGCCATCATCGCCTACGCTCTCGGGGGCCTCACCTGACCAGAGATAGGTTCTATGTGGGGGCTGTCGCAGTGGGCCCAGATAATGGATTGCGTCCAGTTGGTCTTCGAGTTCGAGCGCAAGGGCGTCGAGGTCGCCGAGGAACTTGTAGTGGGCTTCGGCTTCATGGGGGAAGCCGTAGAAATGAATGGGGGCTGAAAGCGCCTCCTTCGCGGTTCCTTCTTTGGCGAGCCCAATGTTCTCCAGAAGCAGTTCGTACCCTGGTCCATGAGTGCGTCTGGCCATGCCGATGCCCTCCGTGGACCGGTGAGGTGCCTTCAGCCTGTAGATGAACTGCTTGACCTCGATCCTGGTGGACTGTGCGTCTTCCTGGCCAATCAAGGCTTCGAAGGCGACTGTGTCCACCGGTCCTTTCTCCTGCGTCCTCACGCCCCACTCCATGGTGAAGCGGAGAAGCGCGGCAGGATCCTGGCGAAAGAGCATTTCCGGAAAGGTCCCCATGTCGACGGGAGTGTTCTCGTCGCCCAGGTGGAGCACCCGCTTCCGGTCTCGCGACTGTGCTGTTTGCTGCAGCAAGAGGAGGAATTGCTGGATGCTCGTCTTCCCCGAGCTATTCGTCCCGAAGAACATCGTGAGCGGCGCGAGCTGGATGTCGCCCGTGTCCTTCCACGCCTTGAAGTTCTGAATATGGAGCTTCCTGAGCATGCCGCCGGTTCTACCTCACCCCTGCTTCTCCGGTTTCGTGCGGAGCATGGAAGCGTCCATCCGTGCTCAGCTCCGCTTTACTTCCTGGTTCTCCTCTAGCGCTGGCGTGGCTCTCGGGCCGCGCCAACGGGAGTGCGTCGGGTCTTGCGAGCAGAGGAATGCTGGCGGATCAGCGAGCGCGAATCCGTATCCGCGTCGAAGTTAAGCGGTCACCCTCTACGCCGCACCGCGCCACGCGCCCGGAGTCTCGGCTTCTCACGGACTTGGAACGGGCACGCAACTCCCGGCGCCATTTACCGACAATGTAGGCAAGCCTCCCTGCTGCTCAACTCGGCTCCCCCTCCCGAGGTCCCCTCATGGTCCAGGTCACGCGCCCTTCCAGCCTCACGCCGTCCACGCAGACGCGGGCCACGCCGGAAGCCCCTGCCCGGGCCAAGGGCGCGCAGGGCTTCAACGCCATCGTGAAGGGGGACAGCTTCTCGTCGACGGCTCAGGCGGGGTCGCAGCAGGTCAATGCCCTGCGCCTTCCCATCCCCTGGCCCGGCAAGGGCGAGGCGGACAAGATCGGCTGGATCCAGAAGGCGTATCCGCCCGCGAAGGACTCCACCGCGGAGTTCATGAAGCTCAACCAGGCCGTGCGCGCGGGCCAGAACGTGATGCCCCCCGAGGCCAAGAACTGCGTGTTCCTGGCCGTGGGCGGTCTGCTCTCCGAGGCCGCGCCCAAGCAGATCTACTTCGACAAGAACCTGGACGCGCTCGAAGCGCAGGGCCTCCAGGTCGGCCGCGTGCCTGTCGACACGGACATGGGCGTGGAGCACAACGCCGCCATCGTCCGGCAGGCGGTGCTCGAGGCCTCCAAGAACGGCAAGCAGGTGGTGCTCATCGGCCACAGCAAGGGCGGCCTGGACTCCGCAGCGGCCCTGTCTATGTACCCCGAGCTCAAGGAGCACGTGCGCGCCCTGGTCACCATCCAGTCGCCGTACGGCGGCTCGCCCATGGCGCAGGACCTGCTGGACAACCCGCTCGTGCGCTATGGCGTGGGCGGCGCCATCGAGGCGCTCGGTGGCAGCATCCAGGCCGGTGAGGACCTGACGTACGACTCGCGCAAGGAGTTCCTGGCGAAGCACCCGATGCCCGAGGGCATCCCCACCGTCTCCATGGCCTCCACCACCGCGAACCCGACGTCGCCGTTGTTCGCCATGCAGGAGTACATGCACCAGCGCTACGGCGTGAAGTCGGACGGCTTGGTGCTCCCGCAGGACGCGTTCATCCCCGGCTCCAAGTCCGTGACCCTTTCCGGGCTGGATCACCTGGACTCGACCGGGACGACGCTCAACCCGTTCAAGCCCTACCAGCCCGAGGACCTGACCCTCTCGCTGGTCGCGATTGCGCTGAAGATGCCCAAGGGCGGCTGAGAACCGCGGAGTGCCGGCTCGGCGGCTAACGCTTGGTTCTCAGGCGGTGGGCAGAACCTGTCTCAAGGAACATCCCAGAAGGCGACACGGGCCCATTCTCCAGAGGAATGGGTGGTTTCATGAATGAAGTCGCCCGGGATGCGTCGCGCCTTCTTGCCGGGTTCCGCGGCCCAGCACTCACCGCTCCAGGTGTGCTGCGCGTTGATGACCCATGCCCCCGTCGCATTTGCCAGTGCTGGAAAGCTCTTGGGAAAAGTGCGGCCAAGACCTTGATGCCCCAGATCTGAGCCATCCCCTCATATGAAACCGAGCGCTTCTTTGAAGACAGGGTGCTGATGGAGGAGTTCGGCGAAGCGCTCGACAAGCGGAAGCAGTCGCTCCTCCTTCATCATGGGAATGGCTTGGTAATA
>NZ_RAWR01000382.1:0-4384 GCF_003986945.1 Corallococcus sp. AB018
CGAGCCACCCGTGCGGCCCGGAATCGTCAGCTTCTGGCCCACCTGGATCTTGTTCGGATCCGCGATGTGGTTCGCCTGCTGCAACGCCCCCACCGTCGTGCCGTACCGGCCCGCGATGCCGCTCAGCGTGTCCCCGCTGCGCACCGTGTACGAAGCGCCTCCGGACGACGGCGGCGGCTTCGACGTCACCGGCGCCGCGCCCCCACCCGCACCCGGAATCGTCAGCCGCTGACCCACGTAGATCTTGTTCGGGTTCGCGATGTGGTTCGCCTTCGCCAGCGCCCCCACCGTCGTGCCGTGCCGCCCCGCAATGCCGCTCAGCGTGTCTCCGCTGCGCACCGTGTAGCTGCCCGCCTTCGACGGCGCCGCCTGGAACCCGTCTGGGACCGTCAGCCTCTGGCCCACGCGGATGAGGTTCGCGTTCGCGATGTGGTTCGTCTTCTGGAGCGAAGACACCGACGTGCTGAAGCGCTGCGCGAGCCCGCTCAACGTGTCGCCGCTGCGAACGGAATAGGTCGTCACGAATGGAACTCCGGGAAAAGAGGGAATCAGTGCCCGGATTTTCGCGACGCCTGGGAATTAGTTTCCCAGGAAGACCTACTTTTCAGGTTGCTGCATCTATCCGTTATTCCTGTGCCTTCGAGTCACGCAACCGTTGCTGAAGGTCGCGGGCGGCGCCGGTGTCGTGCATCACGATGAGGCTCTGCACGTAGTACGCGAGCGCCCAGAGGTTCTCCTCCGGGATGGCGCCCTTCCACGACGGCATCGCCGCACCGCCGACGCCCGCGGCCATCACGCGGTAGAGGTCCTCGCGCTGGGCCTGCGCGGTGTACGGCTGGCCCTCCACGCGGGTGTCCTGCGGCCACACGGTGCGCAGGCGGTGGAAGAGGAAGTCCGGCGGCAGCACCTTGGCGAACTGCGTGGCCTCGCCCTTCGCGTCCACGGTGAGCGAGTAGTCCGAATCCCGCTGCAGCGCCGTGTACGGATCCGCGTTCGCCAGGTTCACCTTGCGGCCGGTGACGCTCTCCGTGAGCGCGGCGAGCTCCGCTCGGGGCAGGTACGCGACGTGGCAGCTGGCGCAGCCCGCGTTGCCCTTGCCGGCCACGTGGTAGACGGTGCGGCCGCGCTCCACTGCCTCGGCTGCGCGGCCCTTCCACGGGTCGTCGGACAGGGCGAGGGCCGCGCCTGGGGACTCCTGCTTCCAGCGCGGACTGAAGGTCTTGAGGTACTGCACCACGGCGTCCACGTCCGCCGGGGGCACGTCCCACGCGAACATCGGCGTGCCGTGCAGGCCCCGTCTCAGCGTGCGCTTCAGCGCGTCGTCGGTGGGCAGTTCGCCCGCCGCCACGCCTCCGAACTTGTAGAGGCCCTGGTGGAAGTTGCGCGGCGGAGGCCGCATCCCGGAGCCCGCGGGGCCCTGACCGTCGCCCTTCTCGCCGTGACAGGACGCGCAGTAGTGCGTGTAGACGTCGTATCCGCGCGCCAGCGTCGCGGCGGGGATGACGGTGCCGTCCGCGAGCATCAGGGGCTCGAAGGTGGGCGTCTCCTTGCGGCACGCGGGAGCGAGCGCCCCCAACGCGAGCACGGCGAGCACACGGAGCGACCGACGAGTGGAGCAGGAAGTGGGCTTCATGGGAGGTACACCACCGCGAAGAGGACGCCGTACATCACCGTCGAACACCACCAGCCGGGCAGGGCGCGCCGCAACGGAGCGCTGGCGTCCTGTCCGCGCAGCACGCGAAGTCCCGCACGCAGCAATCCCACGAGCACGACCGCCAGGTGCGCGGCCTGCACCGCGGACAGGCCATACAGCGCCGAGGCGAAGACGCCGCTGTCGGGGACGCGCAAGTCCCGGTACCAGAACAGCACGTGCAGCCAGGCCGCCTGCGTCGCGAGGAACCCCGCCCCGGCGCCGAGCACGCCCGCCAACGTGAGCCGGCCTGGTCGTCGGAGCGCGACGTACAGCAGCACGACCCCGATGACGAGGAGCCCACCGGCCAGCGCGGGAACGAGCGCTCCAGGGCGCGCGGACACGGGAGGCCAGAAGCCGCGCAGCCGGTAGAAGCCCGCGGAGAAGGCCATCGCGCAGAAGAGCATCGCCGCCGCGCCGTGCGCGATGACGATCCCGAACCAGAGGTTCGCTTCGTCGCGCTGGAGGGACGTGGAGGCCAGCGTCCCGGCGGGGTCGTTCGTGCTCACGGGACTGGACTCTCGCATGCCTGGGCCCGGCGGAAAGCACCAGGAAGCCGGGCGGCCCCCCGTCCCTCGGAGCGGCGGCCATCGACTGAATCACCTCCACGCATCACACCCGTGAACCGGAACGGGCAATCGCGTGAGACGCGGCGCAACGCACGCGGCCAGTCCGGGCAGTGCCCACGGGCTTCCAGGCTTCGTGGCATGGAAACCCGGCGCCAACGGCCCCGCGCCTCCGGGATTGCCAACGCACCAGGCCAGTCCGGGCAGTACTCACGGGCGTCCAGGCTTCGTGGCATGGAAACCCGGCGCTAACGGCCCCGCGCCTCCGGGATTGCCCACGTACCAAGCCAGCTCAAGCGGGGCCCACGCGCCTCAAGGCAGCGTGGAATGGAAACCCGGCGCTGACGGTCCGCATCTCCGGGATGCGATACGTCCCGGGCTCGCTCGTGCGCCCCCGCCGGTGCAAGAACCCCGCGTGCGTCCAGGCCCGCCGGTAGTAGCCTGCCGCGCTGCCCCGATGGAACCCGCGCCCACTCCGCTCGCAGCGCCGTCCCCGTCCGTCCCTCCTCGCGCCTCGAGGGGCCTGGACCTCTGGCCGTTGATCATCGTGGCGCTGGGCGCCTGGGTGCTGCGCGCGCTGGCGTTCTTCCATCGCTCCGGCGCCATGGGCTACCCCATGGACTACGACGAGGGCGTGTACTTCTCCGCCGCGTCGCTCCTGCTGCGCGGGGACCTGCCCTACCGCGACTTCATCTTCGTGCACCCGCCCGGAAGCCTCCTGCTCTGGGCTCCTGGCGCCGCGCTCACGCTGGGGCTCGACGCGGCCACCGCCTACGGCATCACCCGCTACCTCGCCGCCGCCGTGGGCGCCCTGTGCGTGTTCCTCGCCGGCCGGGTCGCCTGGCGCGCCTGGGGTCCGCTCGCGGGCTGCGTGGCCGCGCTCGCCTATGCCGCGTATCCGGAGGCCGCCATCGTCGAGCGCGGCACCTTCCTCGAGCCCCTGCTCAACGTCCTGTGCCTGGGCTTCGCGAACCTCTGGCTCACCTCCGGCACCCACTCCCGAGCACGCCGCATCGGCGCGGGCGTGCTCCTGGGACTCGCCATCTCCGTGAAGCTTCCGGGAGGACTGTGGCTCATCGCCGCGCTGCTCTCACGCCCGGGGAAGGAGTCCTGGCGTCACGCACTCCTGCCCGTGATCGTCGCGTTCGCCACCTTCGCCGTCGTCGTGGGCCCCCTGGCCGCGCTCGCCCCTTCCGAGTTCATCCGCGACGTCATCACCTTCCAGGCCGCGCGCCCGCCGGACGGTGAACTGGACCGCTGGCTCCGCCTGCGAGAGATCTTCCATGAGCGCCGTTGGGGCGGAGTCCTCCTCGCCCTCGTGGGCCTGGGCACCGCGTGCGTGCGCGCCTTCCGGGCCGCTCCGGAGCACCGCCCCGCCGCGCGCTTCTTCGCCTGCACGTTCGTCCTCAGCGTGGTCCTGTTCCTCGCGTCACGGACCTACTGGAACCAGTACAACGCGCACCTCGCCGCTTCGGAGGCCGTGCTCGCGGGCCTGGGCGCTTCCGTGCTCCACGCCTTCAGCACGCGCTGGGGCCGCACGGCCTCACGCGCAGTGGCCGCGCTGCTGCTCGCCGCCGCGTTCGTCCCCGGCGCGCGGCACGTCTACCAGAGCGCCCAACTGCAGGCCCCGGACGTGGTGGCGCTCGCGAAGCACATCCGCGCCGACGTGCCGCCCGACGCGTGCCTCTTCTCCTTCGAGCCTGGCTGGGCGCTCGCGGCGGGCCGGCTCCCCTCGGGCGCCACGCCCATCGTGGACGGCTACGCCACCATGCTCCAGGACGCCATGAGCTCCGGCGACCGCTTCGAGACCACCGACGAGGCCCTCTCCGCCGATGAGGCCCAGCAGGCCCTGCGCATCATGCTGGGCTCCTGTCGCTTCGTCGTCCTCGGCTGGCGGGGAGAGTGGCAGCTCACGCCGCAGAGCCGCCCCTGGTTCAAGCAGCGCTTCGTCCGCCGCTTCCCCGCGGGTGACGGCGGCGGCGTGGACCTCTGGGAGCACCGCTAAGCCATCCCGACTAATTCCGTTCAGGGGTGTTGGCCCAGATGGGGAGCCTGCCGCGCCTGCGGACGCGGCGCAGCAGGAGAACGGCCTCATCATAGAAGGCGTCACGGTCCGCCGTCAGCATGC
>NZ_RAWR01000383.1:0-4238 GCF_003986945.1 Corallococcus sp. AB018
CGCCAGGGGGCGGCGTCACCGGCCGGGGGGTCGTGGCCGCCGGACGGGGGGCCGGAGCGGCCTCTTCCATCGCCTGGCCGCACAGTGCGCAGGTGGCCGAGCGTGCCGGGTTGAAACCGTCACAATTCGGGCAGACCACCGGGAGCGCGGACAGCAGAAGCTGAGACATGGGCAGAGGGCCAATCTAGGGGGGCGTGAAACGCCGGGTCAACGAAAGCCTCGGACCAATTTCCAGGGCGCCCGGGCCTCCAGTACCCGGCGGGGCACGCGATGTTCCAGGGTAACGTTGCCCCTGCTGTTTGAGGCAGTTACGATTGTCACCGCCTCGATGATTCGCCTGAACGACATCCTGCAGCGGGTTGCGTCGTACCACCCGGACCCCGACCTGGACATCATCAAGAAGGCGTACGTCTACTCGGCCAAGGTCCATCAAGGGCAACTCCGCAAGTCGGGAGAGCCCTATCTCGTCCACCCGCTGGAGGTGGCGGGCATCCTCGCGGAGCTGAAGCTGGACGAGGCGTCCATCGTCACCGGCCTGCTCCACGACACCATCGAAGACACGCTCGCCACCGCGGAGGAGCTCACGGAGCTGTTCGGTCCGGAGGTCGCCCAGCTGGTGGACGGCGTGACGAAGCTGTCCAAGTTCTCCGCGTCCGCGACGCTCTCCCAGGAGGAGAAGCAGGCGGAGAACTTCCGCAAGATGATCATCGCGATGGCGCAGGACATCCGCGTCATCCTCGTGAAGCTGGCGGACCGCACGCACAACATGCGGACGCTGGATCACATGTCCGAGGAGAAGCAGGCCCGCATCGGACAGGAGACGCTGGACATCTACGCGCCCCTGGCCAACCGCCTGGGCATCTCCTGGATCAAGACGGAGCTGGAGGACCTGTCCTTCCGCTACGTGAAGCCCCAGGAGTTCTTCGCGCTGGAGGAGCAGCTCAACAAGCGCAAGAAGGAGCGCGAGGCGTACATCGAGGACACCTGCGACCTGATGCGCGCCAAGCTCCAGGAGCGCGGCCTCAAGGGCGACGTCAGCGGGCGCTTCAAGCACGTCTACAGCATCTGGAAGAAGATCAAGTCGCAGGGCATCGACTTCGATCAGATCCACGACATCATCGCGTTCCGCATCATCGCGCCGTCGGTGCCCTCCTGCTACGAGGCGCTGGGCATGGTGCACCAGATGTGGAAGCCGGTGCCCGGGCGCTTCAAGGACTTCATCGCCATCCCGAAGCCCAACATGTACCAGTCCCTGCACACCACGGTGATTGGTCCGTTGAGCGAGCGCGTGGAGGTGCAGATCCGCACCTCGGAGATGCACAAGATCGCCGAAGAGGGCATCGCGGCGCACTGGGCCTACAAGGAGGGCCGCGCGCCCATCTCCAAGGACGACGAGAAGTTCGCCTGGCTGCGCCAGCTGATGGAGTGGCAGCAGGACCTCAAGGACCCCAAGGAGTTCCTGGAGACGGTGAAGGTCGACCTCTTCACCGACGAGGTCTTCGTCTTCACGCCCAAGGGCGACGTGCGCAGCCTGCCGCGCGGCGCGACGCCGGTGGACTTCGCGTACGCCATCCACTCGGACGTGGGCGGCCGGTGCGTGGGCGCCAAGGTGAACGGCAAGATTGTTCCCCTGCGCTACAAGCTGAAGAACGGCGACACGGTGGAGGTGCTCACCAGCCCGCAGGCGCACCCGTCCAAGGACTGGCTCACCTTCGTCAAGACGAGCCGCGCGCAGCAGCGCATCCGCGGCTTCATCAAGCAGCAGCAGCGCGACAAGAGCCTGCAGCTGGGCCGTGAGCTGGTGGAGCGCGAGTTCAAGCGCTTCCAGCTCAACTTCAACAAGCTGGTGCGCTCCGGCGAGGTGAAGAAGGTCGCCGAGGAGCTGGGCTTCCGCGTCGAGGACGACATGCTGGTCGCCATCGGCTACGGCAAGGTGACGCCGCAGCAGCTGGTGATGCGCCTGGTGCCGCAGGAGAAGCTGGCGCAGGCGGAGCCGCCTCCGCGTCCCACGGACGGCAACGGTACGGGGGCGAACGCGTCCATGCTGCCGGGCCTGTCGCGCATGACGGACCTGGCCAAGCGGCTGGTCGGGCGCAACAGCCGCAGCGGCGTCCAGATTGGCGGCGTGGACGACGTGCTGGTGCGCTTCGGGCGCTGTTGCAACCCCGTTCCCGGAGACCCCATCGCGGGGTTCATCACCCGGGGGCGGGGCGTGACGGTGCACACGGTGGGGTGTGAGAAGGCCCTGGCCACGGACCCCGAGCGGCGCGTGGACGTGTCCTGGGACGTGAAGGGCGACTTCAAGCGGCCCGTCACGCTGCGCGTGCTGACAGCGGACCGGCCGGGCCTGCTGGCGGACATCACCAACACGTTCTCCAAGAAGAGCGTCAACATCTCCCAGGCGAACTGCCGGGCCACCGGCGACGACCGGGCCGTCAATACCTTCGAGGTCACCATCTCCGACCTCAAGCAGCTGACGGACCTGATGCGCTCCATCGAGCGGTTGACGGGCGTCTACTCGGTCGAGCGAATCTAGCCCTGTCCTGTGCTACAGCCCGCGGCGGACCCGCGGCCCCCGTCCTCCTTGGGGGCCGCCGCAACGCGAGGTGTGCTGCATGGCGCGCAAGGCAATCCACTCCGACGACGCCCCCAAGGCGATTGGCCCCTACTCCCAGGCCGTGCAGGTGGACGCCGGGAAGATGACGTTCCTGTCCGGCCAGATTCCCCTGGATCCGAAGACGATGGAGTTGGTCCCCGGTGACGTCGTCGCGCAGGCCGAGCAGGTGATGAAGAACCTGCAGGCCGTGCTCGCCGCCAGCGGCCTGGACTTCAGCCACGTCGTGCGCTGCACCATCTTCCTCACCAACCTGGGCGACTTCGCCAAGGTGAACGAGGTGTACGGCCGCGCCTTCACCGGCTCCCCGCCGGCCCGCGCCACCGTGCAGGTGTCCGCGCTGCCGCGCGGCTCCCAGGTGGAGATCGACGCCATCGCCGTCTCCTGACGCCGCACCGGGGACTCGATGGAAACACGAAGGCCGCCGGTTCCCGCTGAGGGAGCCGACGGCCTTTGTGCTTCAACAGCGGGGGAGGGCTACTTCGCTTCCGCCGCCATCGCGACGCCGGCCTTCTTCAGCTCCTCGTCGATGACCTTCTTGAAGGCCTCGAAGGGCTGCGCACCCACCAGCGTGCGGCCATTGATGAAGAACGTCGGGGTGCCGTTGGCGCCCTTGGAGGAGCCGTCCGCCATGTCCGCCTCGATCTGCTTGTCGAACTTGCCCGACTCCAGGTCCGTCTTGAACTTGTTCACGTTCAGGCCGATTTCCTGGGCGTACTTCTCCAGGCTGGCGCGGTCCAGCGCGCGCTGGTTGGCGAAGAGCTTGTCGTGCATCTCCCAGAACTTGCCCTGCTCGTTCGCGGCCATGGAGGCCACGGCGGCGAGCTTCGCGTTCTGGTGGAAGGGCAGGGGCTGGTGCTTGAAGGCGAACTTGACCTTGCCCTTGTAGACCTTCTCCACCTGCTCGATGGTCGGCACGGCGCGGCTGCAGAAGGGGCACTCGAAGTCGGACCAGGCGACGATGGTGACGGGCGCGTTCTTCGGGCCACGCACCGGGGCGTTGCCCACCTCCACCTTCTGCACTTCCGGCTCGGCGGGCGCGGCGGGGGCGGCCGGAGCGGCGTTCACGTTGTCCTGGTTCAGCTTGGCGTAGAGGTCCTCCGCCTTGGTGCCGGCGGCGAGCGCCTTGTCTGCCTTGGCGATCTCCTGGTCGATGAGGGGCTTGAAGGCCTCGAAGGGCTGCGCGCCGGAGAGGAAGCGGCCGTTGATGAAGAAGGCCGGGGTGCCGTTGGCGCCCACCGCCATGCCCGCGGAGGAGTCCGAGTCCACCTTCGCGGAGATCTTGCTCGACTCCAGGGCGGCCTTGAACTTGTTCATGTCCAGGCCCAGCTCCTGGGCGTACTTCTCCAGGTCACCGCGCTCCAGGGCGCGCTGGTTGGCGAAGAGCTTGTCGTGCATCTCCCAGAACTTGCCCTGCTCGTGGGCGGCCATGGAGGCCTGCGCGGCGATCTTCGCGTGCGAGTGCATGGGCAGCGGCTGGTGGCGGAACACCACGCGCACGTCCTTGCCGTAGGTCTCCTTGATCTTGTTCAGGGTCGGCACGGCGCGGCTGCAGAAGGGGCACTCGAAGTCCGACCACTCGACGATGGTCACCTTCGCGGTGGCCGGGCCGAAGGAGGGGGAG
>NZ_RAWR01000384.1:0-4066 GCF_003986945.1 Corallococcus sp. AB018
GCCCGCCCCGAAGCGTCGCTAGGGGACACAGCCGGGCTGGCTCCGGACAAGCACCTCAAGGGGAATATGGCCTCGCCGAGGGGATTGCATTATCCCTCGGCTCCCCTATGCGCACCTTTCGCAGCGGCCTGACCGCGCTCGCCCTCGTCGCCGGCCTCACCGGCTGCCCCCGGCCCTCCTCCGTCGTCGCGCCCCACGTGCTTGAGTCCGCCGCGGAGCGGGCCGGCCAGGCTGACGCGGAGGCGCGCACGCTCGCGTTCGCGGGCTTCCACGCGTACCTCGTCGCGGGCGATGTGAAGCTCGCCCAGCAGCGCTTCGACGCCGCCGTGCAGAAGGACCCTGGCGACCCGTACGCCCTGCAGGGACAGGTGCTGCTGGCCCGGCGCAATGGCCAGTCCGACCGCGCGCTCGCCGCGTCGCTGGAGCTGGTGAAGCGCGCGCCCCGCCACCCGGTGGCCGTCATCGCCGCGCGCTACGTGCTGGACCGCGTGGGCACCTCCCGCGCGGAGGACGACAACATCCTCAAGGGCGTGGACGCCGCGCTCACCGCGGGCGCCCGGGGTGAGACGGCCTACCTGCTGCGCGCCGCGCGCCTGTCGGTGGCGAGCCTGCGCGCGGACACGGCCACCCAGGCCCAGACGCTCAAGGACCTGGGCGGCGCGGGCGAGGCCACGCTGGTGGGGCCCTTCTCTCCCTTCCATGTGCTGGCCATCGACGAGCCCATCGCGCCGGAGAAGGACGGCTCCTTCGCGGGCCCCTTCACGGGCGCGTACGGCCCGCTGACGGCGCGCACGCTGCGCTCGCCGGACGGCCGGCTGGACCTGGGCGGCGAGCCCGGCCACGGGGACATGTACGCGCTGGGCATCGACGCGGAGGTGGCGCAGGCCGGCGTTTACGTGCTGCGCACGGTGAGCCAGACGTCGCACCGCGTGCTGATGGACGGCGCACCCGTGCTGGAGCGCCGCGACTGGGCGCGCACCGCGTCCACGGTGAGCGTGCGAGCGATGGAGCTCCCCGCCGGCAAGCACCGCTTCGTGGTGAAGATGTCCCGCGACAACACGCAGGGCGGCCTCTCCTTCGCGCTGCTGAAGGCGGACGGAAGCCCCTCCGGCGCGCGCCTCACCGCCGCCACCGGGCCCGCGCCGCGCTGGAACGCGAGCGCCCCGGGCGAGGTGGAGGCCCCGGACATGTACCCGGGCGCGGAGGACGTGGCCCAGGCGCTCCAGGGCGAGGCTGGCGAGACGCTGAGCAACTTCCTGGCGGTGCGCGACGGCCTGGCGCGAGACCTGGACGGCACGCACCGGCTGATGGCGAAGCTGGAGGCGACGACGCCCGCGCTGCTCACCCTGCGCGCGGAGCAGGCCGCGCAGGACCGCGGCATCCCGTCCAAGGTGGCGCGAGGCCGGGCCACGCGAGACCTGGAGGCGGCGCTGGCGAAGGACCCGGGCAACGTGGCCGCGCTGCTCTTGCGCGCGGACCTCTTCCTGGATGACGGCCAGCCGGCCACCGCGCTGGACACGCTGAAGACGGCGCGTGACGCGGTGAAGCCCGCGGGCTTCCCGGTGCACATCCTCCAGGCCCGCGCCGCGCTGGCGCTGGACGTGGATGCGCAGGCGGAGGTGGCCCTGGCCTCGGCGCTGGAGGCCCAGCCGGGCCTGTGCGAGGCGCTGGGCCTGCAGTCCTCGCTGGCGCGCCGTCGCGACGCGGTGACCCGCACCGACGAACTGGTGAAGGCCCAGGAGGGCTGCCCCGGCGCGGACGCGCGGCGGGTGGACCACCTGCGCACGCGCGGCGACCTGGACGGCGCGGCCAAGGGATACACGCAGCTGCTCGCGCAGGACCCGGACAACCTCACCACCGCCGCGGCGCTCTCCGGCGTCTACGTGAGCCAGCGCCGCTACGACGACGCGGCGAAGGTGCTCCAGGCGCAGGCCGCCGTGTGGCCGCGCAACGCCGAAATCCTCAAGCGGCTGGCGGACGTGCGGGAGTACGCGGGCCAGGGCGCGGAGGCGCTGAAGCTGCGCGAGCAGGCGCTGAAGCTGGACGGCACGGACCTGTCGCTGCGCCGCGCGGTGGAGCGCGCCAAGACGGGCAAGGAGGTGCTGGCGGCGTACGCCATCGACGGCAAGGAGGCGCTCAAGGCCTACGAGGCGGCGCCCGTCACCGGCGGCAGCGCGGCGGCGTACGTGCTGGACGCGGCGGCGGTGCAGGTCTACCCGGACGGCTCCATCGTCAACCGCATCCACACCATCCAGAAGGCGCTGGAGCAGTCGGGCGTGCAGGAGATCGCGGAGGCGAACATCCCCCGCGGCGCCCAGGTGCTGGCGCTGCGCACGCTCAAGGCGGACGGCCGCGTGCTGGAGCCGGAGAACATCGAGGGCAAGGACACCATGAGCCTGCCCGGCGTGCAGGTCGGTGACTCCGTGGAGGTGGAGTACCTGCTGCCCGAAAGCGACCGCGGCCCCGCGCAGCCGGGCTTCACCGCGTCCGCGTTCTACTTCCAGATCGCCAACCAGCCGAACGCGTGGAGCACGTACACCGTGGTCGCGCCCAAGGGCAGCGGCATGAAGGTGGACGCGCACGGCATGAAGGCGCCGCCGCCAGAGGTGAAGGGCGACGTGGAGGTGTTCCACTACGACGCGCGCCGCGTACCGCCGTTCATCCCGGAGCCGGACGCGCCGCCCTCTGGCAATGAGTACCTGCCCTTCGTGATGGTGGGCGCGGGCGAGACGGGCAACGACGGCCTGGCGCGCGTGTACGGCGACGCGTTCCAGGACCGGTGGATCCGCACCTCGGAGGTGGAGGCGTTCGCGCGCCAGGCCACCGAGGGCAAGAAGGGCCTGGAGGCGGTGAAGGCGCTGCACTCCGCGGTGATGAAGCGCTTCTCCGGCCGCGACGCGAGCCTGGCACAGTCCGCGGCCTCCACGGTGGCGCAGGACCGCGGCAGCCGGCTCACCGTGATGAAGGCGGGCCTGGAGACGCTGGGCATCCCGTCGCGCGTCGCGGCGATTCGCACCTTCAACACCGACCCGTCGCCGTACCTCTTCCCGGCGGACGCGCTGCTGCCCTACGCGGCGCTGCGCGTGGAGGTGCCGGGTGAGCAGCCGGTGTGGCTGGACACGTCCGTGCGCTACGGCCCCTTCGGCGAATTGCCGGAGACCGCCACGGGCGAGCGCGAGGCGTACCTGCTGCCGGAGCCGGGCAAGCCCCTGCAGAAGGTGAAGACGCCGCCGCTCAAGCCGCGCACGGGCAAGGACGTGAAGCTCACGCTGGAGCTGGGCGCCGACGGCAGCCTCAAGGGCCAGGGCGAGGAGGTCTACTCCGGCTTCGAGGCCGCTCAAATCGCCGAGGCCTTCGAGCAGCTCTCCGCGGAGAGCCGCAACCAGGCGCTGCAGGGCGCGGTGGCGCGCTACTTCGGCGGCGCGGAGCTGTCGTCCGTGAAGCTGGAGCACGAGGAGGCCGTGGGCGCGCCCTTCGTGCTGCGCTACGCGTTCACCGTGCCGCGCTTCGGGCGCATGGAGGGCGACAGCCGCATGGCGCTGGGCCCCCTCACCTTCCCCGCCCTGCTGGGCCGGCGCTACGTGCAGCTGTCCACGCGCACCACGCCGCTCTACATCGACGACACGGAGGCCAGCCGCACCAACGTCTCGATCACCCTGCCCCAGGGCTGGAAGCTCAGCGACCCGCAGACGGGCCTGAAGGTGGACAGCCAGTTCGGCCACTACACCCGGTCGGAGAAGCAGGACGGACGCACGCTCAGCATCTCGGAGTCCTTCAACCTGCCCCGCGCCCGCGTCAGCCCGGCGGAGTACGAGAAGTTCTCCGGCTTCGCCGGTGACGTGGACCTGCTCCAGGTGCGCGAGCTGTTCCTCGTGAAGCAGTAGTCCTCGAGCCGCTTCCGCGCACCCGTCAGGGGTGCGCGGAGCCGGGCCCGGCCGCCTAAGTAGGTCGCCAGAAGTTCCGAGACAAATCCGGGTCGCATGCGCAGTTTCTGGAGCATGCGACCGGCAAGGAGCCCTGCCGAGCTGGGGCTGACAGCATACGACATGCGGAAGCTGGAGCGGGC
>NZ_RAWR01000385.1:0-4046 GCF_003986945.1 Corallococcus sp. AB018
CCCCTGCATCCCGACACCATCACTGATAAATCGCCACCGACTTCTTGACACCACAACTGTCACAACCTACTGTCAGGTTCGTGAGCACGCCCAAGACACAGACGGAGTGGAAGCTGACCGCGCTGGCGGAGGAGGTGGGCATCTCGCCGCGCACGGTCCGCTATTACGTCCAGCGGGGCCTCCTGCCCGCACCGCCCTTCAAGGGGCCGGACACGGTCTACGGAGAGGAGCACCGGGTGCGGCTCAAGGCCATCCGGGTGCTCCAGGCGAGGTTCCTGCCACTGGACGCCATCCAGGCGGAGCTCTTGCGGTTGTCGCCGGAGGAGCTGCGCCGGCTGGCGGAGTCGCCGGTGGGCTCGGGGACGTTGCCGGTACCGGAGGACGCCCTCCGGATGCCCCCGAAGCGGCCGGGAAAAGACCCGACGGTGGAGGTGGCGCGTTACCAGCGCTGGCTCCTGGCGCCGGGGTTGGAATTGCACGTGTCGGAGCAGGCGGAAGCGAAGGTCCGGGCGCTGGCCGAGCGGGTGCGCGCCCTCATCGAGGAGTTCCAGGAAGGAACGCGGTCATGAACGAGCAGGCGAAGTGTGGGCTGTTCACGCGGGACGGGGCCCAGGTGCCCCTGCAGGGAGTGGAAGTCTCCGGTGAGCTGCTCGGGGGGCACGCGCGGGTGCGCGTGACGCAGCGCTACCGCAACGACGAGAAGAAGCCGGTGGAGGCCATCTACACCTTCCCCCTGCCCTCCGACGCGACGCTCAGCGCCTTCTCCATGACGTGCGCGGGCCGCCGCGTGGCCGGCGTGGTGAAGGAGCGCGAGGCGGCCTTCCGCGCCTACGACGACGCCATCACCGAAGGACACGGCGCGGCGCTGCTGGACCAGGAGCGCGCCAACGTCTTCACCGCGCAGGTGGGAAACCTGCTGCCGGGTGAGGAGACGCTGGTGGAGGTGGAGTTCCTGCAGACGCTCACCGCGGAAGAAGGCAGCGTGCGCTGGATGCTGCCCACGCTGGTGGCGCCCCGGTACATGCCCGGCGCGGTGCACGGCGACCGCACCGGCCACGGCAGCGCGGCCCCGACGACGCGAGTGCCGGACGCGGACCGCATCTCCCCGCCCACGAGCATGAACGTGGACTACGGGCTGCGCATGGACCTGCTCATCGACGTGGGCCGTGACGTGGTGGTGGAGAGCCCGTCCCACCGCATCACCGCCACCAAGGACGGCACCCGCACGCGGGTGACCCTGCAGCGCGATTCGTTCCTCAAGGACTTCGCGGGCAACGAGGTGGCGCTGGACCGCGACGTGGTGCTCACGATGCGCAACGCCAACCCGGACGTGATGCTCACGCCCGTCGTCACCCACCGGAAGGCGGAAGGCCCCGGCACGTTCGCGCTCACGGTGGTGCCGGACCTGCTGAACCTGGCGACGACGCCGCCCCGGCAGGAGGTGGTGTTCGTGGTGGACACGTCCGGCTCCATGGACGGCGACAGCCTGCCCCAGGCCCAGGCCGCGCTCCGGCTGTGCCTGCGCCACCTGCGTGAAGGCGACCGCTTCAACGTCATCGCGTTCGAGAACTCGTTTCGCTCCTTCTCTCCGCAGACGGTGCAGTTCACCCAGCGCACGCTGGAGCAGGCGGACGCGTGGGTCGCGGGGCTGAGGGCCTACGGCGGCACGGAGCTGCTGGAGCCGATGGTCACCGCGATGAAGGCCGCGCCGGACGGCGTGGTGGTGCTGCTGACGGACGGCCAGGTCGGCAACGAGAACGAGATCCTCGAGGCGGTGCTCGCGGCGCGCGGGACGGGGCGGGTGTTCTCGTTCGGCATCGGCACCAACGTGAGCGACGCGCTGCTGCGCGACCTGGCGCGCCGCACGGATGGCGCGGTGGAGTTCATCCACCCGGGAGAGCGCATCGACGAGAAGGTGGTGGCGCAGTTCTCGCGGGCACTCGCGCCGCGCGTCACCGACCTGGAGGTGCGCTTCGACGGTGTGGAGGCCAGCGAGCTGGCGCCGGCCACGCTGCCGCCGCTGGTGGATGGCACGCCGTGGACGCTCTTCGGGCGCTATGCGCAGGCGGGCACGGGCAGCGTGACGCTGAAGGGGAAGTCGGGCCGTGAGCCCTTCTCCCTCACGGTGCGGTTGGATTTGCCCGCGCAGTCGGACCGGCCGGTGGTGGAGAAGTTGTGGGCCGCCGAGCGCATCCGGGGCTGGATGGACGCGGGGCTGGTGGGCCGGCGCGCGGAGGCGATGAAGGAGCGCATCGTCCGGCTCGCCGTCGAGCACCAGCTGGCCACGCAGTACACGTCCTTCGTGGTGGTGGAGGAGCGCCAGGGCGACCGCCGTGCATCCGGCACGCCGGACACGCGCGTGGTGCCGGTGAACGCGCCCGCGGGCTGGAGCATGTTCAACCAGGCCGCTCGGGACATGGACGACGAAGACGTGCCGGAGGGCGGGCTCGCGGACGCGCTCGCGCCGGCGACGCGGCCCGTGATGAAGCGACGGGTGGCTTCGAAGTCGATACCCGCGCCCGGAGGGGTCAGCCGTTCCCGGGGCGGCGCGGTCCCCCCGCCGCCTCCGAGCCTGTCCGCGCCCTCCCCTGCGCCCGCGCGCGACCTGGGGCCGGAGCCCACCACCGGGTCCTCCTTCCAGGCGGAGTTCGCGGATGGCTCCGGGCCCGGGGGCGCCAGCGCGCCCATGGAGCGCAGGGAGCAGGAGTCCGCGAAGAGCGCGAAGAAGGACAAGGGCGGGTTCTTCGACCGGCTGATGTCCGCCGCGAAGCCGCGCAAGGACGCCGCCATGCAGGGCGCCCCGGAGCTGGAGCGCGTCGTCAAGGAGAAGGCGGAGGTGGTCTACGAGCAGGAGGAGGAGTCCCTTCCGCTGTCCGTGGCGGAGGCCTCCATCCCCACCGAGGACGTGGGCGGCATCCTGGGCCAGCAGTTGGCGAACGGGCTGTGGGCCGGCACGGGTGAAGGACCGGAGCCGGTGCGTCAGGCTCGCGCCACCGCGCGGGTGCTGTTGGTGCTCCTGCGCGAGGGCATCACCAGCAGCCACCCGCTGCACGGCGCGCAGGTGAAGAAGGCCGTGGACGCGCTGCTCGCGCTGGCCTCGCAGCTGGGCCAGGCGCCGGACGTGGCGGAGCTGGCGCTGGGCGTGGCGTGGCTGGTGGCGGCGGGTCCGCGTACGCGGGGCCGCATCGAGCAGGCCGCGAAGCCCCTTCCGGGTCTGGACGGGCGGCTGGGGGACATGGCCGCGCTCCGCCAGCACATGGAGACGTTGGCGACGCGGTAGGCCGCCGCGTGGCGTCACCCGGGCCCCGGGCCTCCTTTCCAGGAGGACCGGGGTCCCGGGTCTCCCGTCTTTCCGCGGGGGTGACTAGGGTGGGAGCCTGCATGGTCCTCGCGCCCTTCTTCCTGGCCGTCCTCGTCGCAGCGCAGCCCGGTCCTTCGCCCCGGGAAGGCGCGGCGCCTCCCGCCGTCACGTCCTCGGGCTCCGTCTCCGCGCCACCGCTCGTGGCGAGTGACGAAGCCTGCGCCGCCGAGTCCGACTACGCGGCGGGCTTCGACGCGTTGGTGCGCGGACAGGAGGCGCAGGCCCTGGAGTTGTTGGAGCGCGTGATGCAGGTGTGCCCCGGGCATCCGTACGCACCGGAGCTGGCGCGGCTGGCGCGGACGCGGATGGAGCCGGGCGCGCGGCTGGCGCAGGACACGCTGGCGCGGCCGGTGGTGGCGGAGCCAGGGGTGACTTCGAAGGAGGGACCGTCGCAGCAGGCCCGGGCGTCGTTGACCGTCGTGCAGACGCTGCACGGCATCACCCAGGGCGTCATGCTGTGCTCCATCTCCAACTGCCAGGACGGGCGCGCGTACGTGGCGGTGGCGCTCCTGGGCGGCGGCGCGGGGGCGGCGATTTCGATGCTCGCCACCCGGAGCGGGCTGACGCGGGGCCAGGCGGCGGCCATCAACTCCGGCACGGTGTGGGGCTTCGGTTATGGCCTGGCGTCCCAGAGTTCGTTCGACCTGGAGGGGGAGAGCGCCACGGGGGCGGTGATGGTGGGGGC
>NZ_RAWR01000386.1:0-4022 GCF_003986945.1 Corallococcus sp. AB018
CTACCAGAGCCTTCCGCCCCAAAGGAACGCTCGCGAAGCCCCCCCGGTTCCAGCCCACCAACGCCCTGCACGGCCGGTCAGTCCCCGCCCCCGTCGGGTGGCTCATATGGACGGCGGGGCCACCGTCCCCGGGGCGGCGGGGTTCACGGACGCGGCCGGGCGGCGCTCGGGGGCCCGGAAGCCCAGGCCCACGGACGGCAGGAAGGTCATCCCGCCCAGGTCCCGCTTCTGCCCGAAGACGTGGGGGTTGCAGAAGACGTAGCCCCCGGTGAGCTCCGCGTAGAAGTGCACGTACTTGTAGCCGACCGCGAAGCCCACCGTGGAGCCCACGAAGTGGCTGTTCACCACGGACGGCAGGCTCGCGTCGAAGCCCGTCACCGGCTTGCCCTGCTGGGAGAAGTCCACCAGTTGGGCGTCCAACCGGGTGTGGCTGAAGACGTACTTGGGGGCGCCGTAGAGCTTGAACACGTCGCCGTACTCGGCGCTCAGGTACAGCGGCACCTCCACGTCGGTCCGGCTGAAGTCCCCCAGCTGGACGACCTCCAGGACGTCCATCACCGCCCCGGAGAACAGGTACTTGGACACCCCCAGTCCCAGCGCCAGGTCATAGGAGCGGCGAGGCCCCGGCCCGCCGTGGGCCAGGCGCACCTTGCCGTCGAAGCGCAGCGCGTTGCCGTTGTAACGCCCTCCCACGTCGAAGCCGTCCAGCAGCCCCACCCGCACCATCAGCTCCGGGTTCACCCCCGGCGGGGCCACCGCCAGGGCCAGGCCCGCCGTCAGCAGGCGCTGCTGGTCCTCCTCCGTGAGGTTGTAGGGCCGGTCCTCCTCGATGGCCCGCTTCGCCTCGAGCCCCTGGTCGATGCCCACGTCCACCACCGACGCCAGCGTCCCCACCGGGACGAACACGCCCATGCTGCCCGTCACCTGGACCTGGCCCGGGGAGAGCGTCTTGGCCGTCTGCATGGTGGACAACGGGGTCGCGCACCCGGCGGCGAGCCCAGCGAGCCCCAGCAGGAGCAGAACGGGAAGGTTTCTCATGGGGTTGCAGGTTAAGCCCATTTCCAGCGCGAACGCTTCAATCCGGGCGGTCACGTGGTAAGGGGGCATCGTGCGAATCAAGCAAAAACCCGAGGACTTCTCCGTGAAGGAGTCCTACCGCTTCGACGAAGTCGCCAGCGGAAAGCATCGCGTCTACCTGATGGACAAGCAGAAGCTGTCCACCTTTGACGCAGTCAACCGAATCCGTGACGCGTTCGGCCTCAAGCCCGGCGCCATCAGCTATTGCGGCCTGAAGGACAAGCAGGGCCGCACCGAGCAGATCATCGCCGTGGACAGCGCTGACGTGGACATGCAGGAGCCCGATCTGCGCCTGAAGTTCCTGGGCCGGACGGACAAGCCGCTGTCCGCGAGGAACATCACCTCCAACCGCTTCTCCGTCACCGTGCGTGCCCTCACGCGTGACTCGCTTGCGCCGCTGAACCTGGCCGCCGCGGAGGTAAACCGGCTGGGCGTGGTGAACTACTTCGACAGCCAGCGCTTCGGCGCGCTCAAGCACGGCCAGGGCTTCATCGCCAAGGACCTCATCCGGGGCGACTTCGAGGCCGCGCTGCACAACTACTTCGCCCGCCCCTCGGACCTGGACCGCACCGAGGACGCCAAGGTGAAGGGCTTCTGGCGCGACAACTGGGGCAAGTGGGACGCGCGCGTGCCCTTCGAGGGCGCGAAGAAGTACCACCGCATCCTGCGCTCCCTGCGTGAACACCCGGGCGACTGGCTCCGCGCGTTCCTGCAGATCGACTCGGACTACCGGGCGATGATCCTCTTCGAATACCAGAGCTTCCTCTGGAACGAGGGCGTCCGCCGCTACCTCCAGCTGATGCTGCCGCGCGAAGCCATGTTCCCCATGCGCTACCAGGCCGGCACGCTGCTGCACTTCCGGGACGCGACCCCGGACGTGCTGCACACGCTGCGCGAGAAGACCTTCCCGCTCGTGGGGCCGGACTCCACCTTCGAGGATCCGAAGGTGGCGGAGGCCATGGCGTGGGTGCTGGGCAAGGAGAAGCTCAAGCTCCCCGACCTGCGCATCAAGGGCGCGGAGCGGATGCTCTACTTCAAGGGTGAGGAGCGCCCGCTGGTGATGTTCCCGCACAAGCTCGTCGTGGGCCGCACGCAGAACGACGACGTGAACCGCGGCGACATCAAGGTCAACGTGGCCTTCACGCTGCCCCCGGGCGCGTACGCCACGCTGGTCATCAAGCGCCTGTTCCACTTCGAGTACACGGAGGACTCGAAGGAGGACATCCGCACCTCGCAGCGCCCGCGGCTCGTCACCACCGAGCGCGACGAGGTCCGGGTGGAAGAGGCCCGGAGTGTCGCGCGTGCCTCGGAAGGACCTTCCCGCCACCGCACCCTGGCGGACCGGGCCACCCCGCGCACCACGCGTCCGGCCACGTCCGAGCGTCCGGCCACGTCCGAGCGCCCCGCCCGTCCGGGCACCTCCCGTCGCGACGACCGGGCCGCACCGCCCGCGAAGGACGCCCGTCCCCCCAGCCGCATCGGCCGTCCTGCCCGCAAGCCCCGCGAGGAGCTGCCGGACCTGGATGAGGTCAAAGCCGCCCCCTCGCCTGCTCCCGAGCCGGAGATTCCGTTGGGCTTCCGGGCGAAGCAGAAGCAGCGCAAGCAGGTGAAGGCCGAAAGCCGGGCGGAAAAGGCCGAAAAGCAGCGCCTTGCCGCCGCCAAGTCCGCGAAAAAACAGAAGCGGAAGTGATGATCGAGGGCGGCGCAATGGCCTTTGGCCGCGCCCGTAGTCCAGGGTGTGAACGCTCTTGCCCTCGACTCGCTCCCCATGGCCATCGGAATGCTGATGGCTGAGGACGCCGCCCCGCTCCCCTGGAAGGCGGACGTGCAGGCCGCCCGCAAGGGGGACCCGTCCGCTTTCGAAGCGCTCGTTCGCAGCGTGCAGCGCCCGGTGTACGGCCTGGCGCTGCGCCTCTTGCAGAGCGACGCGGAGGCCGCCGAGGTCGCGCAGGAGGCCCTTCTCCGCGCGTACCAGAACCTCCACCGGTACGACGACTCGCGCCCGTTCGATCTCTGGGTGCTCGCCATCACCCGCAACCTCTGCCTGGACCTGCTCCGCCGCCGCACCAAGGTGCGCACGGAGGAGCTGGAGCCCATGAAGGAGGTGCTCCCCAGCAACGACGTGTCCCAGGAGGACGGGGCCATCGCGCGCGAGGAGCGGCAGTCACTGGAGGCCGCCATGGAGACGCTCTCCGTGGACGACCGTGAAGTGCTGGCCCTCTATTACGTCCAGAAGCGCACCACGAAGGAGATCGCGCAGATCATGGGCTGCGCGCCCGGGACCATCATGGCCCGCCTGTTCCGAGCCCGTGAAAAGCTGCGCAAGAAGATGGCGCCCGCCGAGGAGGAGACGCGATGAGCCCCACCCCCTGCCCTGATCTGGAGGTCCTCTTCGCGGAGCTGGAGGCCGGTGAGGGTCCCGCCCTGGATCACGCCGCGGAGTGCGAGGCGTGCGCGGCCCTGATGGAGGACCACCGCCTGCTGGAGAACGACTTGTTCCGGCTGGCGGATCCGCTCCCGCCCCCGTCGCTGGTCGTGAACGTGATGGCCCGCGTCGCGGAGAGCCCCGTGCCCCAGCGCCGCGAGGTGTGGACGGGCCTGGCCATCCTGCTCACGTCCCTGGGCGTGGGTCTGGGCTTCCTGTTCACCAATGACAGGGCGCTCGGCCGCATGGGCACCGCGTTCGCGTCCAGCGTGCGTGACAGCCGTGCGTTCGTGGAAGGCCTGTTCAGCGGTGCGCACGCCCTGTGGAGCACCGCGGGGCTGGCGGTGGCCTGCATCGTCGCCTTCGTCGTGTTCACGTCGCTGTTCGGCCTGAAGCGCCTGGCCGGCTCCCCTCCTCCGTCCCTCTCCGAAGCCTGAGCGTGACCATGAAGATCCTCCCCCGCCTGTTGCTTCCGACCCTCCTCCTCGGCGCCCCCGTGGCGCTCGCGGAAGGCTGTCTC
>NZ_RAWR01000387.1:0-3760 GCF_003986945.1 Corallococcus sp. AB018
ACACCGCGCGCGCCGTGACGCCCAAGCAGCTGCGGCTGATGCGCAGCTTCGTGGAGGAGACGCTCCACAAGACGCTCCCGGAGAAGCTCCCCGCCCTGCCCCGCGTGGCGCTGGGCTCGTCCGGCACCATTGGCGCCGTGGTCGGCTTCGCCGCCGCGGAGAACGGAGGCAATGCCACCGTGCGACAGCTCACCCAGACCGTGGAGGCCCTGGCGAAGATGCCGCCGGAGCGCCGCCGCAAGCGCTTCGACCCGCGCCGCGCGGACATCATCGTCTCTGGCGCCGTCATCCTGGAGGGCGTCGCGCGCCACCTGGGCGTGGAGTCCGTCAGCGTCGTCAACCGCGGCCTGCGCGACGGCCTGCTGGTGGACCTGCTCTACCGCCAGGACGAAACGCGCGAGGACCACAGCCTCGCGGACGCGGCCATCGTCATGGGCCAGCGCTTCCGCTTCGACGAGAAGCACGCCCGCCAGGTGGCCCGCCTGTCCCTGGCCCTCTTCGACGGACTGGCCTCACTGCACCAGCTGCCCCTGTCCGTGCGCCCGCACCTGGAGGTCGCCGCGCTGCTGCACGACATTGGCACGGCGGTCAGCTACGAGCGCCACCACCGCCACACGTACTACCTCATCCACAACGCGGACATCCCGGGCCTCGCGGACCGCGAGCGTGAAATCATCGCGCGCGTCGCCCGCTACCACCGGCGCTCCCCGCCGGAGCTGTCCCACTCCGGCATGGCCGGGCTCACCCCGTCCGAAGCGCGCCGCGTGCGCAAGCTGGCCACGCTGCTGCGCCTGGCGAACGCGTTGGACCACAGCCACCACCAGCCCATCCGCGACTTCAAGGTGACGGACGGCCGCGAGGCGGTGACGCTGCACCTGCACGCCCGCCAGGCCCTCGACCTGGAGCTGTGGAACGTCGAGCGCGAGGTCGCCTCCTTCCGCAAGGTGTTCGGCAAGCGGCTCGCCATCCAGGTCCACTCGACCGGGCGATAGGGCCACTGCCTCTCCGCCCGCTCTCCAGTGGAGGGAGCGCGGCGCCGGTCCTGCCCGGCCCCACCGCCGTGCCCAGAGTCCAGACGAACGGGTCCCATGTGCCTTCGCGAAGGCGCCGTGGGCCTTCACGTCTTTCGAGGCCCTGGCGGGGCAAGGAGCGGAACATGAAGGCAGTCGTTTTCCATGGCATCGGAGACATCCGGCTGGACGACGTCGCGGAGCCGAAGCTGAAGGAGCCCACGGACGCCATCATCCGGCTGACCGCCAGCGCCATCTGCGGCACGGACCTGCACATGATCCGCGGCACCATGGCGGGCATGAAGCCCGGCACCATCCTCGGCCACGAAGGCGTGGGCGTCATCGAGGAGCTGGGCAAGGACGTGCGCAACTTCAACGTGGGCGACCGCGTGGTCATCTGCTCCACCATCGCGTGCGGAAACTGCTCGTATTGCCGCGCGGGCTACTACGCCCAATGCAATGACGCGAACCCCAACGGCCCCGCCGCGGGCACCGCCTTCTTCGGCGGTCCGGAGATGACGGGCCCCTTCGACGGCATGCAGGCGGAGAAGGCGCGCATCCCGCACGCGGCCATCACCATGGTGAAGGTGCCCGAAGGCGTCACCGACGACCAGGCCATCCTCGTCTCGGACATCTTCCCCACGGGCTACTTCGGGGCGGAGATGGCGGAAATCAAACCCGGTGACACCGTGGCGGTGTTCGGCTGCGGCCCGGTGGGCCTGTTCGCCATCGTGAGCGCGAGGCTGCTGGGCGCGGGCCGCGTCTTCGCCATCGACAGCCACGAGGACCGCCTGGCGCTCGCGAGGACCCAGGGCGCGGAGGTCATCAACTTCGAGCAGGAGGACCCGGTGGAGACGCTCAAGCGCTTCACGGCGGGCATCGGCGTGGACCGCGCCATCGACGCGGTGGGTGTGGACGCGCAGCACGCGCACCACGGCCCGGCCGCCAAGAAGGCCAAGGCGGAGAAGCCCGAGTTCAAGCGCGAGGTGGAGCAGGTCGCGCCCAAGCAGAAGCCGGATGGGGACAACTGGGTGCCCGGCGACGCGCCGTCGCAGGCCGCGCAGTGGTCGGTGCAGTCACTGGCCAAGGCGGGCACGCTGTCCATCATCGGCGTGTACCCGCAGACGATGACCGCATTCCCCATTGGCGAGGCGATGAACAAGAACCTCACCCTGCGCATGGGCAACTGCAACCACCGCAAGTACATCCCCAAGCTGCTGGAGCTGGTGCGCTCCGGCACGGTGGACCCCACGGCCATCCTGAGCCACGTGAAGTCCATGGCCTCCGCCATCGACGCGTACCGCAACTTCGACCTGCGCAAGCCAGGCTGGGTGAAGGTGGAGCTGGAGCCGGGCGCTACCCTCCAGTGACGCACTGCTTGATTCCGCATGTCCATGGCGTGTCTCTCCTTGAGGCATGGATGGCGGATGGGTGCCGACAAGATGGCATGAGCGCCAATGCGTTGGCAGAATGCCAGCGTATGAGCGAAGAGGACCTTCCAGGCAGGCTGGCGCGCAACCTGAGGACGCTGCGGGAGACGCGAGGGGCCACGCAGGTGCAGCTCGCGAAGCTGGCGGGCGTGCCCCGGGCCACCTGGGCGCATCTGGAGTCCGGCGCGGCGAACCCCACGCTGTCGGTGCTGCACCGCGTGGCGGGGGCGCTACAGGTGTCACTGGAGGAACTGCTCGCCCGGCCCAAGGCGAGCGCCCGGCACTACCGGCGAGACAGCCTGCCGATGAAGCAGCGCGGCGCGGCCTTCCTGCGCAAGCTCCTGCCGGATCCACTGCCGGGCATGGAGTTCGACCGGATGGAGCTGCCGCCCAAGGCGCGCATCACCGGCGTGCCCCACACCCCAGGCACGCGCGAGTACCTGGCCTGTGAGACTGGGACCCTCGCGCTGGTGGCCAGCGGCGAGCGCTTCGTGTTGGAGGCCGGAGACGTCGTCGTCTTCCGGGGAGACCAGAAGCACTCCTACGAGAACCCCGGCGCGCGCACGGCGGTGGGCTACTCCGTCGTGCTGCTTGCACCGTCGCTGTGAATCTTCAGCAATCTTCAACCAGGAAAAACCACAAAACAAGAACTAGCAGTTAAAATAGATTGACAATCTTCACCCCTCGCAGCCTGCTGGACCCAGTCCTTTCACCTGGGGGGTTGTGTGAAGAAGTCTGTTCTATCCGTCCTGTTTTCATCCCTATTGCTGAGTGCCTGCGGCGCTGAGGTCCCCGCCGCGCCCGTCGCGACCACGGCCGCGCCCATCGCCACGCAGACCGCGCCGTCGAAGAATCCCCGCCGGTTCGTGCCGGGACAGGCCATCGTGAAGTTCAAGGGCTCCGACAGGGCCCTCACGGACGCCGAGCTGCCTCCGGTCCGGGGCTTCCGTGCCCAGCTCGTCCAGCCTCTCTCCAGCGGCGCGGTGGTGGTGTCGCTGGAAGCGGAGGCGCGGTCCGCCGCCACCTCCATCGCGGAGGAGGAGGCGCGCACCCTGGAGGCCATCGCGGAGCTGCGGCGGAATCCAGACGTCGAATACGCGCACGAGAACCTCTACATGGAGTTCTTCGCCACGCCGACGGACCCGCTGTACTCACAGCAGTGGAACTACCCGGCCATCAACCTGCCCACGGCCTGGAACAGTGTCACCGGCAACGTGAAGATCGCCGTGCTCGACAGCGGCAGGCTCGACCATCCGGACCTCAGCGGGGCCTGGACGACAGGGTATGACTTTGGACAGGGGGACGCGGACCCCTACGACA
>NZ_RAWR01000388.1:0-3993 GCF_003986945.1 Corallococcus sp. AB018
CCCCGGGCCCGTCCGCCGCGGATCTGGCGGAAATGCGCAACCTGCGCGCGAAGGTGGCGGAGCTGCAGAGCGCGCTGGAGGACTCGCGCGCGGAGACGACGCAGGTCGAGGATCGCGTGCAGTCGCTGGAGTCCGAGCTCCAGGCGAAGGCCACGGAGCTGGAGGCGTCCCGCTCCACCTCCGGCAAGAGCGACAAGGACACGTTCGCGCTGCGTGACACCGTCAACAAGCGCGACAAGGAGATCCTGCGGCTCAAGTCGGAGCTGAACCAGAAGGACCAGGAGATCATCGAGCTGAAGGATCAGCACCTGGAGCTGGAGCAGAAGGCCTCCACCTCCGACGAGGAGCTGAACCGCCGCGACGCGCAGATCAAGACGCTCACCACGCGCACCGAGCAGCTCACCACGGAGCGCAAGCGCGTGGATCAGCAGCTGGCCACCGCGAAGGAGGAGGCGCGCGGCGCCACCGCGAAGCTGGGCACGCTCCAGGCGGAGCTGGATCAGCACCAGGCCCAGGCCCAGGAGATGGTGGCCGAGGCGGACAGCCTGCGAGCCCAGATGGCCCAGCAGGACGCGGACCTCCAGGCGGCGCGCGACGAGGCCGAAGGGCTGCGCTCGCAGGTGGAGGCGGCGCAGGGCGAGCTGGAAGGTCTGCGCGGCGAGCTGGACGGCCTGCGTGGCGAGCTGGACGGCCTGCGCGGCCAACTGGAGCAGTCCCAGGCGGACCTCTCCAACCAGAGCGCCCAGGCGGCCGCGGAGGCGGACGGCCTGCGCGCGCGCATCACCGAGCTGGAGCAGGCGGCGGTGCGCAACGAGGAGCGCGTGACGAAGCTCTACGCGCGCATCAAGGGCGACGAGAAGCTGCGCGAGAAGACGAAGAAGGCGCTGGCCATCGCGCAGCAGCTGCTGGACGAGCCGGGCACCGCCGTGGGCGACGACGCCGACGAGGAAGCCGCGGCCTGAAGCACCGCGGTACCGCCTGACGAAACCGGGGGAAGGCGCGGGCTTGTGTGCCGCCCTCCCCCACTCCACGCCCCGGTTACTTGCTGGGCTGCTTCGGGGTCGTCTTCTTCTCGTGCAGCTTCTTGGCGAAGGACTGCACGGCGGCGGGCACGTTCTTGTCGCGGGACAGGTCCTTCAGCTCCGCGTCGCGCAGCGTGTTGAGGAACTTCATGGTGACGGTGAGCGGCACCTTGGGGTTCTTCACCAGCGCGAGCTTCACCTTCTGCATCTTCGTCCACTCGCGGTTGTTGTAGATGACGCGCAGCACGTCGTCGTTGACGGCGCGGTTCGCGGCGCACGCGAGCACCTCGCCGTCGGTGATGCGAGGGCTGCGGATGACGGCCACGCAGACGAGCTTGTTGGTGTCGCGGATGAGGGCGGAGCGGGCCTCCTTGTTGCCCAGCGTGCCCAGCTTGATCTTCTCCGCGATGGACATCTTCATGATGCGCTGGGCGAGCGTCATGCGCTTGCCCTCCTCCATGGGAGCGGCGTCCTCGGCCTGCGCCTCCGTGCCCAGCTCCTGGAGCACCTCCTCCGCGGTGGGGCCCGGATCCGGCGGCGCGGCGGCGGCCTGCGGGCCGTAGATGCGCACGCGCGCGGCCTGCATCGCGGGCACGTCCGCCAGCACCAGGCCGCTGCGGACCGCGAAGTCGCAGATGCTGTCCACCAGTGACACCGGGACGCCGGGGTTGGCGCACAGGCCGCGGATGATGCCCTCGTTGCGCAGCAGGCGCAGCTGGTTCTGGGAGATGATCTCCGCCACCTTCGGGCTGCACGTGCCGGCCACGCTGGCCACGGCGTCGTCCGGCGTCTCCGAGTTGAGGACGAGCATCTCCGCGTAGGCTTCCTTGTCCTTGAGCAGGCCCAGGAAGTAGCCCAGCACGGGCGGCTGCACGCCCTCGTCGCGCAGCGCGGATCCGAGGATGCGGTCCGGCAGGCCGGAGGACGTCTTGGCGGCCGTCTCGCGCACGCCCGCGTCCGGGTCGAACGTGAGCATGTAGAGGGCGCCCAGCATGTCCGCAGGATTGAGCGGCACCAGGGACTTGGCCGCCATCATCCGCAGGGGCACGGGGGCGTTGGGGTCCACGTGCTTGCGCAGGTTGGGCGGCAGGAACTCCGCGTTGAAGGGGCAGCCCGGGGGCGGGGCCGGAACGCTGGGGTCGGCGGTGCTCATGTCGCGTGATTCCTTCCGTAGATGATGCGCAGCCCCTCCAGGGTGAGGAACTCATCCACCTCCTGGATGGCCTTCGATTCACTGGCCACCAACGGGGCCAGGCCCCCGGTGGCCACCACTTTCGCGGAGAAGCCCATCTCCGCCTCCATCCGCGCGCACATGCCGTCCACCATGCTCACGTAGCCGTGGACCAGGCCGGACTGCATGGAGTGCACGGTGTTGCGGCCCACCACGTGAGGCGGCCGGGCGAACTCGACGCGGGGGAGCTTGGAGGCGTTCTGGAACAGGGCCTCCATGGAGATGTTGATGCCGGGGCAGATGGCGCCGCCCAGGTACTCGCCCTTGGGGGTCACCGCGTCCAGCGTCGTCGCGGTGCCGAAGTCCACCACGATGAGGCCACGGTGGTGCTTCTCGTAGGCGGCGACGGCGTTGACGATGCGGTCCGCGCCCACCTCGCGCGGGTTGTCGTAGAGGATGGGCATGCCCGTCTTCACGCCCGGGCCCACGAACATGGGGCGCGTCTTGAAGTAGCGCTCGCTCATCTTCTCCAGGATGAACTGGAGCGGCGGCACCACGCTGGACACCGCCACGGCCTTCACCTGGTTCGCGTCGACGCCGCTCCACGCGAAGAGCTGGCGCACCTGGATGCCGTACTCGTCCGCGCTCCTGCGCGCGCTCGTCTCCAGGCGCCAGTGGTCCAGGAGCCGCCGGCCCTCGTACACGCCCAGGACGGTATTGGTGTTGCCGACGTCGATGGCCAGGAGCATCAGGGGCGCACTCTAGCGCTGGGGACGCAGCTGCTCCACGTCCCCCGCCAGCACGCGCTCCACACGGCCGTCCGCCATGCGCACCATCAGGGCGCCCGTGGGGTCGATGTCCTCCGCGAACCCCTCCCAGTCCCCCCGGTCCGTCCGCACCCGGACCGGGACACCCAGGGTGCTGGAGAGCGCCTTCCAGCGGGTGCGCACCGCGTCGAAGCCGGTGGCCAGGTACGTGTCCAGCCAGGTCTCCAGCCGGTTCCACAGGGCCGCGGTGAAGGGCGCGCGGGCCACGGGCCGCCCCTGCGCCAGGGCGACTGACGTGGCCGTGGCGCGCAGCTCGTCGGGGAAGTGCTCATCACCGGAGTTGAGGTTCACCCCCACGCCCACGATGACGAAGTGCACGCGCTCGGGTTCGGCGGACAGCTCCGTGAGGATGCCGGCCACCTTCTTGCCGGCGATCTGCACGTCGTTGGGCCACTTGATCGCGGCGTCCGCGCCCGCGTCGCGCAGCGTCTCCGCCAGGGCCACGGCGGCCACCAGCGTGAGCTCCGGCGCGCGCTGCGGAGGCAGCTCCGGGCGCAGGATGGCGGAGAAGTACAGGTTCAGGTTCGGCGGCGACACCCAGGCGCGGCCCCGGCGCCCCTTCCCCGCCGTCTGCTGCTCGGCCACCACCACCGTGCCGTGGGCGGCGCCGTCCTGGGCCAGCCGGAAGGCCGCCGCGTTGGTGGAGCCGATGGTGTCGTGGTGGTGCAGCACGCGACCCACCGCGCGCGTGGCGAGCAGCGGGTGGAGCTCCAGCGCGGAGAGCCGGTCCGGCCGGCCCACCAGCCGGTAGCCCTTCGCGGGCACCGCTTCGATGCGGTAGCCCTTCAGCCGCAGGGCCTCCACGTGCTTCCACACCGCCGTGCGCGACAGGCCCAGCCGGTTGGACAGCGCCTCACCGGAGATGAAGCCCTCCCCGCCTTCCGCGAGGAAGTTGAGGATGCGCGCGTCCTGCGTGAGCTCGTTCGTCATCTCCACGGGAGGCGGGCCGCTTCAGTTCGGGGCGGGCGCGGCG
>NZ_RAWR01000389.1:0-3959 GCF_003986945.1 Corallococcus sp. AB018
GCCTGAGCCCGAGCCTGCCCCCGCGCCACCGGAGGAGCAGCCGTCTTCCGAGGATGGGGCCGCGTCCTCCGAGGAGCCGCAGCCCGACGGTGGCGAGGAGATGCCCATGCCGGAGCCGGAGCCCGAGCCCGCCCCGGCGGCCGTGTCCGCGCTGGCGGACAAGAAGAAGCTCGTCCCGCTCATCGTCATGGGCGTGGTGGGGCTGAGCTTCCTGGTGCTGATGATCGCCGTGCTCGCGGGCGCCTGAGCCGCGCCCTTCGCGCCACGGCGGCCGCCCTTCCCTTCCTTCCCCCGGAAACGACAAGGCCCCCGCTGAAGCAGCGGAGGCCTGGGTTCTTTCACACGCTCCCGGCCGCTACCGGCCGGAGGAGATGCGCGCCACCGGCTGGATGTTCAGGTCCGGGGACAGCTCCTGGTAGCTGAGGATGGAGAACGAGGGGTTGAACTCGTACTCCAGCAGCTTGCGCACGTAGCGGCGGATGTCCATCGCCGTGAGGATGACGGGGCGCTGGGCGCTGGGCGGCAGGTGGCCGCATTCCGAGCGCACCGCGCCGACAATCTCCTGGGCAATCTCCGGCTCCAGCGCCAGGTGCGCGCCCGCGGAGGTGCGCTTGATGGAGCTGCGGATGGCCTCCTCGATGTTCGGGTCGAGCAGGTACACCACCAGCGTGCCGGTGCCGCGCGCGTACTTGTGGGAGATGTAGCGGCGCAGCGAGGCGCGGACATGCTCGGTGAGCATGACGTTGTCGGCCTCCACCTGCCCGTACTCGGACAGGGCCTGGAGGATGCCGCGCAGGTCGCGGATGGAGAGCTCCTCCTCCACCAGGCGCCCGAGGATGTCCGTCAGCTTCAGCACGTTGACGATCTTCGGGACCACTTCCTTGACGATGGCCGGGAACGCCTTCTCCAGCTGCTCCAGCATCGTCTGCGTCTCCTGAACGCCCACGAACTCGCGGGCGTTCTTCCGGAGCACTGCGGCGGTGTGCAGGATGATGTAGCCGGGCACGTCCCAGGTGGTGAGGCCCGCGGACTCGAGCATCTCCCGGAACTGCTCGGGCACCCACGCGGCCGCCTGACGCGTCGCGGGGTTGATGGCCTCGAAGCCGGGGATGTTCATCAGCTTGAGGCGCTCCACCGTGTCGTTCACCAGGATGTGGCCCAGGGTGGCCTGGCCGGTGACGACGGGCACTTCGTTGATCTGAATCTGGTAGGCCCCGGGCGGCAGGCCGCCGTTGCCGCGCGCGCGCACGCCGGGGAAGCGCACGCCCAGCTCCACGAAGAGGCCGTCGCGCATGAACGGGATGAGCTCGAAGAGGAACTTGCCGCCGTCCTGCCGCGAGTCCACGAAGGGCACCAGCGCGTCGGACACCTCCAGCACGATGGGCGTGACGACGGGGATGAACAGCTCCGAGTCCGGGTTGAGCTGCTCCTTGGGCGGAGGCTCGGCGGACACGGGCGTGCCGAAGCTGGACTCCATCGCGGGGCCGGCTTCCTCGGCGGCCATCGCCTCGTCGCGCTTGCGCATCATCGACCAGGCGCCGAAGCCCGCGCCCGCGCCCAGCAGGAAGAAGGGAATCTTGGGGAGGCCGGGGATGAGGCCCAGGCCCACGAGCATGGCCGCCGCGATGGCGATGGCCTTCGGGAAGGCGGTGAGCTGCGTGCCCACGTCCTTGCCCAGGTGCGCGCCCTCTTCCTCGCCGCCCACGCGCGTCACCAGGATGCCGGCGCAGGTGGAGATGAGGATGGCGGGGATCATGCCGACCAGACCGTCACCGATGGTGAGCAGCGTGTACTTCTGCGCGGCGTCACCGGCGGACATCCCCTTCTGCGTCACGCCGATGATGAGACCGCCCACGATGTTGATGACCGTGATGATGATGGACGCGATGGCGTCGCCCTTCACGAACTTCATCGCGCCGTCCATGGCGCCGAAGAGCTGGCTCTCACGCTCCAGGTCGCGGCGCTTCTTCTTCATCTGATCCTGATCAATCACACCCGCGCGCAGGTCCGCGTCGATGGACATCTGCTTGCCGGGCATCGCGTCCAGGGTGAAGCGCGCGGCCACTTCCGCGACGCGCTCCGAGCCCTTGGAGATGACGATGAAGTTCACCACCACCAGGATGAGGAAGAGGATGGCGCCGACGACGAAGTTGCCCTGCACCACGAAGTTACCGAACGCCACCACCACTTCGCCCGGGTCGCCGGTGAGCAGGATGAGTCGCGTGGTGGAGATGGTCAGCGACAGGCGGAACATCGTCGTGATCAGCAGGAGCGTCGGGAACGACGACAGGTACAGCGGGCTGGGCACGTAGAGGGAGATGAGGAGCAGGATCACCGAGATGCTGATGTTCATCGTCAGCAACACGTCCAGGATGATCGTCGGCAGCGGGACGATCATCATCGCGACGATGGCCACGACGACCACGGCCAGGACGATGTCGGAGTACTTGTTCAGGAAGCTGTTCGGATCGGCGTTGGCCATCGGCGGGGCCATCCTAATCCGTGCGCGCCCCCGAGCCCAAGGGGGGGCCATCCCTCACCTGTCCGGCGAGGGAGCCTGCGGTCAACCTACGAGTGGTCCTCGGGGGCTTCGGAGTCCGAAGCCTCGTCCGAGCTCTCCAGGGCCGCGGCGGCGAGCATGCGCGCACGACGGCTCAGGGGGTCCTTGTCATCGGGGTCCAGCGACACGGCATGCTGGAAGTCACGGGCCGCTTCCGTCGTCCGGCCCTGACGGAGGAACGCCTCGCCCCGGTTGACGAAGGGGGTGATGTCAGCGGGATCCAGTTCGATGGCGCGGTTGAAGCACGCCACGGCGGCGTCCAGGTCCTCCAGCGCCAGGTGGCAGGCGCCCAGAGCGGTCTGGAAGTAGGCCTCACTCGGGTCCATGACCGAAAGCTTCTCGAAGACGGCCAGCGACTCGTTGAAGTTCCCGTCCTGGAAGAGGTTGAAACCCTCCGTGGCCCGCTCGAGCATCTCCGGTCCGGACAGGGGCTTCTCGTTGTCGTTCGACACCGTGGCCTTGGATTCAGTCGTCATCGGCGCGTTCACCGGGGCGGGGACAGCAGCGGCGGGGGACTCTAGCCCGGGGGCCCCGCCAGTTCCAGACGGGGTCCCCTTCTCAGCGAGGGCTGACCTCACCCCGCCTCGTCGATCCGCTCCTGGACCTTCGCCATCGTGTCGCTCATCGACTTCTCGATGACGCTCTTGAAGATGTACTCGGAGCTGGTCTCCTTGTTGAAGGCCTTCTCGGCCTCCTTGTTGATCTCCTCGGCGGAGGCGTTCGGGTTCTTCGCGATGAAGTCCGCGACCGTCTTCTGCGCCTTGTCCAGCGCGCGGGTCCCGGCCTTCTCACCCAGGCTGCCCACGTAGTCCTTGTACTTCTCCGCCAGGCCCTGGATGGCCTGCTCGGCGGTGGGCTTGTCGCCCTGCGCCGACTTCTGGCTCTGGCCGGCAGACTGGGTCTGGCCAGCGGCACCCGCCGCCGGGGCGCTCTTCGCCTGGAGCGCCTGGAGGCCCTTGGCGAGCGAATCCGTCATGGAGCGGAGCAGGTTCTCCTGCTTCACGAGAGCCTGCGAGCCGGTCGCCGGCGCGGCGGAGGTGGTCGAGATTCCGACGCGGGGAGCGGAACCGTTAATCGGGGTGGAGCCCATGATCCAAACCTCGTCTCTAAGTACTGCGTTTCCAGGGTTATCGACGTGAGCCTAGTGGAAGTTTCCGGATCCTTTCCAGCGGAGGCCTCACGCGGCCAGGCCCGGAAACGCCACCAGCCCCGAACCGGTACCCTGGAAGGGCACCAGCACGGGGCCGGAGCGAAACCAACAACCTGCGAAGGACTACTTCAGGTTGTTCACGGCGGCCATCGCCATGTCGTCCATCTTCTTCATGAGGTTCGTGATGGTGCTCATGATCTGGGACTCGAGCTGAACCTGCTTCTGCGCCTGCAGGAAGCCCTTCTGCTC